>NZ_LZJJ01000185.1:0-13272 GCF_001667625.1 Mycobacterium sp. E1715 | reverse complement strand
AGATGCGCCAACCGATTCGACGCCTCGTCCAACTCCCGATACGTCAACGACCGGCCCTCGCACGACACCGCCACCGCCCCCGGCGCACGCACCACCTGCGCGCCGAACAACGCCGGAATCGACACCGGCACCCACGGCTCGGCCAACACCGTCCGGTTGCCGAAGTCATCGAGCCTGCGGTGCTCGTCGGCGTCGAGGGCATCGGTCGCCGACAAGCGCCGCTGCGGGTCGGTGGTCATGGCCACCAACACCCGCCGCAGCCGCTCGATCAGCGTTTCGATGGCCTGGGCGTCGAAGACGTCGGCGTCGTATTCGACGCGGAGGCGCAGTTCGTGGCCCGGCTGGGCCTGGATCGTCAGCGGATAATGCGTGGATTCCCGGCTGGCGATGTCGGTGATGGACAGCTCCTGATTGCCGGACAGGGCGGCCGCGTCGATCGGGTAGTTCTCGTAGGCGAACAGGGTGTCGAACAGCTGGTCCTGACCCGTGATGCGGTGAATCTCGTTGAGCGCCAGGTGCTGGTGGTCGAGCGTGTGGTTGTAGGCGCCCTGCAGTTGTTCGAGCAATCCTGCCGCGGTGGTGGTCGGCGTGATGTTCGCCCGCACCGGCACGGTGTTGATCAGCAGGCCGACCATCGATTCCGCGCCGGGGATCTCGGCCGGCCGGCCCGAGACCGTGGTGCCGAACGTGACGTCGTGCTGGCCGGTCAGCCAGCACAGCAGTTGCGCGTAGGCGGCCTGCAGCACCGTGTTGACGGTGGTGTGGCAGGAACGGGCCAGCTCGCCCACTGCGAGCGTGAGGTCGGCGGGCAGCCCTAGCGTCCGAACGCCCTGCTCCCCCGGCCGCAGCCGGTCCCGGCGGCCGACCAGCGTCGGGGTGTCGAAGCCGGCGAACACCTGGGCCCACGCGTCGCGGGCGGCGTCGCGGTCGCGGGCGGCCAACCAGGTGACGAAGCTGCGGTAGGGCGCGGCCGCGGGCAGGCGCTGACCGTAGTAGGCGGAAAAGATGTCGCCCAGCAGGATCGGCATCGACCAGCCGTCGAGAACGATGTGATGGTTGGTCAGCACCAGGTGGTGGCGGTCAATTCCGGTGCGGATCAGGGCAACCCGGAAGGGCGGCTGGTTGGCGAGATCGCACACGGCGGCGCGCTCGGCGGCGCACAGCCGCCGGATCTGCTCGTCGACGTCGTCGCGCAGCTCGATGTACCGCCAGGCCGGGGCGGGCTCTGCGGCGATGACTTGCACCGGCTCGCCGAACCGATCGACGAAGTGGGCCACCAGGTTTGGGTGGCGCCTGACCACGTCGCGCACGGCGTCGCGCAGGCGGCCGGGGTCGAGCGGCCCGGTGACGCTGATGTCGAGCTGTCCCGCGTAAAGGTCGCCGGCATCCTGGCCGGCGCTCCGGACGGTGTTCGCGTGGAAGAGCAGCCCCTGCTGCACCGGGGTCAGCGGGAGCACGTCGGCGACGTCGTGTTGTCGCTGCAGCTGGTCGATCTGCTTCTGGTCGAGGCGGGCGGGCGCGACGTCCGAGGGCGTCAATCCACCGCCGCCCGAACGCACGTGGGCGCAGATCCCGGCCAGGGCCTCGAACCAGAGCCGGCTCAGCCGGCCGACCTGCCCGTCGTCCAGCGCGGAGGGCGCCCAGGTCCAGTTGGCGTGCAGGTGCGCGCCGGATTCGGTGTCGACGGTGGCCGCGTTGAGCTCCAGGGTGTGCATCAGCGGCATCGGGATGGCCGCCGCAGCTGCGGTGACCGAGCCCGGCACCGGTCGCCACATCTCCTCGGACAGCTCGGCCGTACCACCTTGGCGCCCAAGGTAGTTGAATCCGATCGTCGGGTCGGCCCCGTCCAGGGCGGCATCGGCGTTCAGGTAGCGCAGCAACCCGTAGGTCAGCGAGTCCGGGAGGGCGCGCAGCTGCTCCTTGCCGTCCTTGAGGGCCGCGCCAAGCGCGGCGTCACCGGCGACCACCTTCGCCCAGGACAGCCCTCCGACGTTCAAGGCCACCGGGTATTTGGCGGTGAACCATCCCACGGTGTGCGACAGGTCGATGTCGCGGCCGAGCTCCTCGTTGCGGCCGTGGCCCTCGACGTCGATGCCGATCGGCGCGCGGGTGTCGCCCAGGAATTCCCCCACCGCCAAAGCGAACGCGACGAGCAGGATGTCCTGGATGCCGGCGTGAAACGCCGCGGGCACCTCACCGAGCAGCATGCCGGTGGTTTCCGCGTCCAGCTCCACCGACAGGTGCCCGGCGGCGGCGAAGGTGTCCACGTCGGGGCGCACCGCGGGCAGCGCCGCGGGGGTGGCCGCCACCCGCTGCCAGGTGCCCAGGTGGTTCAGGATGTCCGGGTCGCCCGCGCGCTCGGCCAGCCGCGCAGCCCACCGGGCGAACGACGTCCCCGTCGACGGCAGCGCCACCGGCTGCCCGAGCCGGTGCTGGGCCCAGGCGATGTTCAAGTCCTCCAACAGGATTCGCCAGGACACCCCGTCGACGGCCAGGTGGTGGACGATCACCGCCAGCTGGTTGGTGGTGGTCACCCACAGCGCGCTGAGCATCGCCCCGCCGGCCGGGTTCAACCGCGAGCGGGCCTCGACGAGTGCCGCGTCGGACAGCTCGCCCACCGTTTGCAGGCAGTCGCGGGCGTGCACCGAACCGGGCTCGGGCACGGTCGGCGACCATTCGTCGTCGAGGCGCAGGCGCAGCATGCCGTGCCGGTCGAGCAGGGCCTGCAGTACCACCAGCACGTCGGCCTCGCCCACCGCGGCGGGGGCCTGCACCAGCATCGTCTGGTTGAACTGGTCGACCGGCCCGTCCACGCCGCGCAGCCAATGCATGATCGGGGTGGCCGCCACCGGACCCACGCCCTCGTCGATCACGCCGGTGCCCGCCTCGGCCACCTCGGCCACCCGCGCCAGCCGGGCGACGGTCTGCTCGACGAACAGGTCGCGCGTGCGGCAGATCAGGCCGGCGGCCCGTGCCCGGGTCACCACTTGCATCGACGAGATGCTGTCGCCGCCCAGATCGAAGAAGGAGTCGTCCACCCCAACCCGGTCGAGTCCGAGCACCTGGGCGTAGATGCCGGCCAGGATCTCCTCGACGGCGTTGCCCGGGGCGCGGTACTGCTCGCCGTCGGAATACTCCGGTGCGGGCAATGCGCGGGTGTCGAGCTTGCCGTTGGGTGTGAGCGGCAGGGCCGGCATCGCGACCACGGCGGCGGGAATCATGTAGGCCGGCAACCGCTCCGCCAGCGCGGCGCGGACCTCGACCGGATCGGCCTGCCCGGTGAGGTAGGCCACCAGGCGCTTGTCACCGGGACGGTCCTCGCGGGCGATGACCACCGCCTGCTCCACCCCGTCCAGCCAGGCCAGGGCGGCGCGCACGTCGCCGAGCTCGATGCGGTAACCGCGGATCTTGACCTGCTCGTCCACCCGGCCCAGGTAGTCCAGTTGGCCGTCCGCGCGCCAGCGCACCAGGTCCCCGGTGCGGTACATGCGGGTGCCGGCCCCGCCGAACGGGCAGGCCACGAACCGCGACGCGGTCAGACCGGCCCGCTGCCAGTAGCCGCAGGCGACACCCGAACCGGCCACGTACAACTCGCCGACCACGCCGACGGGCACCGGCCGCAGGCGCTCGTCGAGGACGAACAACGCGCCGCCGGGCACCGGTGACCCGATCGGCACCACACCCGATTCCGCGGACGCCGCGGTCAGGGGTTCGCTGACCGCCGCGTACACGGTGGCCTCGGTGGGGCCGTAGGCGTTGATCATCGTCCGGTCCGCCCCCCACCGGTCGACCAGCTCGGCGGGGCACGCCTCGCCGGCCACCACCAGGGTGACCGACTCCAGCCCCTCGGGTGACAACATCGCCGCCGCGGACGGGGTCTGGCTCAGCACGCCGACGCGTTCGGCCACCAGCAGTGCGTGGAGGTCTTCCGGTGCCCGGGCGACCGACTCGGGCACCACGACCAGCCGTCCGCCGTGCAGCAGGGCACCGAAGATCTCGTGCACCGAGACGTCGAAGGCCAGGGAATGCCACTGCGACCAGACCCCACCGCGCGGCAGGCCGGCATCCATGCGCGCGAGAAGTTGCGTCGCGTTGCGATGCGTGACCGCAACGCCTTTGGGGACACCGGTGGTGCCGGACGTGTAGATCAGGTAGGCGAAGTCCTCGGGGCCGGGCGCGGTCGGCGCCGGGTCCGGCTGGGCGCCGCCTTCCAGGTCACCGACGTCTATGACGGGCACGTCGTGCCCGACGAGCCGGTCGGCCAGGTCGGCGGTGGTGAGGACGGCCATCGGCGCGGCATCGGATAGCACGAAGCCGATCCGGGCCTCCGGCAGCGCCGGATCGATCGGCAGGTAGGCCGCGCCTGACTTGAGCACCGCCAGGATCGCCACGATCGCCTCGGAAGAACGCGGAAACAGCAGTGCCACAAACCGTCCCGGGCCGGCCCCCCGCCCGGCCAACACGCGCGCCAGCCCCTCCGCCGCGGCGTCCAGTTCGCGGTAGGTCATGGACTGGCCGTCGCACACGAGTGCCACCGCTTCGGGCGTGCGGGCCAGCTGCGCGGCGAACAGCTGCGGAATGGACACCGGCGCGGCGGGCGGCCCGGTCAGCGCCGCGCGGTTCCCGATCTGGTCGAGGCGGGCATGCTCGGCCGCGTCGAGCAAATCCACCGCCGACAGCGATCGGGTGGGGTCGACGGTCATCGCCGTCAGCACCCGCTGCAATCGGCCGACGAGCGCCTCGACGCTGTCCGCGTCGAACACGTCGGTGCGGAACTCCACCGTCCCGCCGATGCCGGCGGGCTCACCCGCCTCGCTCCAGCGCTCGGCCAACGAGAACGTCAGATCCATGCGGGCGGTCTGGGTGTCCACCGGCATCGGCGTGATCTCGACGTCGCCCAGGGTCAGCCCGGCGACCGGGCCACCGCCTTGCCCGGCGAAGTTCTGCCAGGCCAGCATCACCTGGACCAGCGGATGATGGGTCAGGCTTCGGGTGGGGTTGAGCCGCTCGACGAGAACCTCGAAGGGCACGTCTTGGTGTTCGTAGGCGGCCAGGCTGCGCTGCCGCACCTGCGACAGCAGGTCGGCGAAGGTGGGGTCGCCGCCCAGCTCTGTCAGGTCGACCCGCAGCACCAGGGTGTTGACGAAGAATCCGACCAGCTCGTCGAGGGCGGGGTCGCGCCGCCCAGCGATCGGGAAGCCCACGGCCACATCGGAACTCGCGGTCGTCTTCGCGAGCAGCACCGCCAGCGCGGCCTGCACGACCATGAAGCTCGTCGCGTTGTGCTGGCGGGCCAGCTCGCCGACGCGCCGCTGCAGCTCGGCCGGCCAGTCAACTTCCACGGTGGCGCCCCGCTGATCGGCGACCAGCGGGTAGGGCCGGTCGGTGGGCAGCGGAAGCCGGTCGGGCATGCCGGCCAACGCGCCTTCCCAGTAGGCCAGCTGGGCGGCGATGGGGCTGGTGCGGTCGTCGAGATCGCCGAGCTGCGCGCGCTGCCACAGCGTGTAATCGACGTATTGCACCGCCAGCGGCGCCCAGCCGGGGGCGTGTCCGGCACACCGGCTCGCATACGCGACGCCCAGGTCGCGTACCAGCGGGGCGATCGACATCCCGTCGGCGGCGATGTGGTGCACCACGGCCACCAGCACGTGCTCGTCGTCGTCGATGCGGAAAAGCTCTGCCCGCAAGGGAATTTCGGTTGCGAGGTCGAAGGTGTAGCGCGCCGTGGCGCCGATGGCCTCATCGAGCTGGCCGGCGGACCACGCGCCCGCGTCGACGACCGACCACCCGAAGCCCGCTTTCTCGACCGGGGTCACCAGCTGCTGGGGCGTGCCCTCGGGCGCGGCGATCAGGGTGCGCAGGCTCTCGTGGCGCGCCACCACGTCGGCCAGCGCCGCACCCAGCGCGTCCGCGTCGAGGCGACCACTGAGCCGCAGCGCCGCCGCCATGTTGTAAACCGGTGACGGGCCTTGCAATTGGTCGAGGAACCACAAGCGGTTCTGCGCGAATGACAGCGGGATGACCGCGGGCCGCTCGGCGGCCACCAAGGGCTCCAGGCCGTTCGTGCCCTCGTCGATCCGCAGCGCCAGCTGGGCCACCGTGGGCGCCTCGAACACCACGCGGACCGGGACACCGGCACCGAGGTTGCTGTTGATGGCGGCGACGAGACCCATCGCGGAGATGCTGTCGCCGCCGAGTTCGAAGAAGGAGTCGTCGATGCCGACGCGGTCGAGGCCCAGGACGTCGGCGAAGATGGTGGCGAGAATCTCTTCGGTCGGGTTCTGCGGGGCGCGGTAGTGGCCGGCGCCGTATTCGGGGGCCGGCAGCGCGCGGATGTCCAGTTTGCCGTTGGCGGTCAGCGGCAGGGCTTGCAGGCCCACGATCGCGGCGGGCACCATGAACGCCGGCAACCGCTCGGAAAGCTCTGCCCGCAGCCGCGCCGGGTCGGCCGCGCCCGTGATGTAACCGACCAGACGCTTGTCACCGGGGCGATCCTCACGCGCGATCACCACCGCCTGCCCCACCCCGTCCAAAGCGCTCAACGCGGCCTGGATCTCACCGAGCTCGATGCGATACCCGCGGACCTTGACCTGCTCATCGGCGCGACCGAAGTATTGCAGTTGCCCGTCGCGGTTCCAACGCACCAGATCGCCGGTGCGATACATCCGCGTTGCAATCCCGCCGAACGGGCAGGCGACAAATCTCGACGCCGTCAGCCCGGGCCGGCCGAGATATCCAGTGGCCAAACCGGATCCGGCCACATACAGCTCCCCGACCACGCCCTCGGGCACCGGGCGCAACGACCCGTCGAGCACAAACAGCGCCGCACCGGGCACCGGCGAGCCGATCGGCGGCACCCCTGACCCCGCGACGAGCGGGGTGCTGATCGCGACACACATCGTGGTCTCGGTCGGCCCATAGGCGTTGACCAGCACCCGCCCCGGCGCCCACCGGTCCACCACCTCGGGCGGGCAGGCCTCCCCGGCCATCACCACCGCCACATCGTCCAAACCGGCCGGGTCCAGCATCGCCACCGCCGACGGCGTCTGGGTCAGAACACTGACGCCCTGGGCGCGCAGCACCGTATTGAAGTCCAGCGGTGAACCCGCCACGGATTCGGGCACCACAACCAGTCGCCCACCGCGCAACAGCGGGGCGAAGATCTCCCACACCGACACGTCGAAGGCCAGCGAATGCGCATGCGACCACACCCCGGGCGCCGGCAACCCGCCATCCAGCGAGCCGATCAACTGCGTCACGTTACGATGCGTGACGCCAACACCTTTGGGCACACCCGTGGTACCCGAGGTGTAGATCACGTAGGCCAGCCCGTCGGCGTCCGGCTCCGCCAGGGCGGTGTCGGGCACGGTGTCGAGGCGCCGATCGTCGACGTCCACCACGGGCACACCGCGGCCCTCGAATCGCGCCGCCAGATCGGCGGTGCTGACCGCGACCACGGGGGCGGCGTCACCGAGCATGAACTCGATCCGGGTATCCGGGGAGGAAGGGTCGATCGGCAGGTAGGCCGCCCCGGTCTTGAGCACCGCGAGCATGGCCGCGATCGCCTCTGCCGACCGCGAAACCAGCAGTGCCACAACCCGTCCCGGGCCCGCGCCGTGGGCCACCAACTCGCGCGCCAGCCGGGTCGAAGCCTCATCCAGCTCGCGGTAGGTCACCGACAGGCCCGCACCCGACACCGCCACCGCCCCAGGCGCGCGTGCCACCTGCGCAGCGAACAACCCGGGCACCGACACCGACCCCGGCACCGGCCCACCCAAAGCCGCCCGATTGCCGAACGCGTCCAGCCGAGACCGCTCGGCCTCATCGAGCACATCCACCGACGACAACGCCCGGCCGGGGTCGGCGGTCATGGCCGAAAGGACGCGCCGCAGCCGCGCGATCAGCGTTTCGATGGTGTCGGCGTCGAAGACGTCGGTGCGGAATTCCACCCGGCCGCCGATGCCGGCGGCCTCCCCCGTCTCGCTGAAGCGTTCGGCGAGGGAGAACACCAAATCCATTCGGGCGGACTCGGTGTCGACCGGCACGGAGGTGACGTCGAGGTCGCCCAGCGCCAGACCGGCGGCCGGATCGTCGTGGCCGGCGAAGTTCTGCCAGGCCAACATGACCTGCACCAGCGGGTGGTGGGTCAGGCTGCGGGCCGGGTTGAGCCGCTCGACGAGCAACTCGAACGGCACGTCTTGATGCTCGAACGCCTCCAGGCTGCGCGCCTGGACGCGTGCCAGCAGTTCGGCGAAAGTGGGGTCGCCGGCCAGGTCGACGCGCAGCACCAACGTGTTGACGAAGAAACCGACGAGCGCTTCCAGGGCGCGGTCGCGGCGCCCGGCGATCGGAAAGCCGATCGGAATGTCCGGGCCGGCACCGACTTTCGACAGCAGCACGGCCAGCGCGGCCTGCACCACCATGAACGTGGTCGCGTTGTGCTCGCGGGCCACCCGGCGAACCTGCTGCTGCAGCTCCGACGGCCAATCCACGACGACGCTGGCGCCGCGCTGGTCGGCGACGGGCGGGTAGGGCCGGTCGGTGGGCAGCTGCAACCGCTCGGGCATCCCGGCCAGCGCGTCCCGCCAGTAGGACAGCTGGGCCGCGATGGGGCTCCGGCTGTCGTCCAGTTCACCGAACTGCGCGCGCTGCCACAGCGTGTAGTCGACGTATTGCACCGGCAGGTCGGCCCAGCCGGGCGCCTCCCCCGCGCATCGGCCGGCGTACGCGACACTGAGGTCGGCGGCCAGCGGCGTGAGGGACAGGCCGTCCGCGGCGATGTGGTGCACGACGATCACCAGCAGGTGTTCCCGCTCGCCGAGGGCGAAAAGCTTTGCGCGCAGCGGGGTCTCGGCGGCCAGGTCGAAGGTGTGGCGTGTCGTCGCCGCGATCGCCTCGTCCACCTCGCCCGCCGGGGATCCGGTGGCATCGACGATTTCCCAGCCGAAGTCGGCCTCCTCGGCGGGTACCACCAGCTGCTGGGGCGTTCCGTGGCGGGCGGGGAACAGCGTGCGCAGGCTCTCGTGGCGGTTCACCACATCGTCCAGCGCCGCGCGCAGCGCGCCGGCGTCGAGGCGCCCGCGCAGCCGCAACGCGGCCGCCATGTTGTAGATCGGCGATGGGCCCTGCAGCTGCTGGATGAACCACAACCGGTTCTGCGCGAACGACAACGGGATCACCGCCGGGCGGTCGCCGGGGACCAGCGGCTGCAGGCGCCCCGCGGTCTCGCCGATGCGGGGGGCCAGTTGCGCGACCGTCGGCGCCTCGAACACGGCACGCACCGGCAGCTCGGTCTCGAGTGAGCCGTTGATCGCCGCGATCAGGCGCATCGTGGACAGCGAATCACCGCCGAGATCGAAGAATGAGTCGTCGACCCCGACGCGTTCGACGCCGAGTACCTCGGCGTAGATGCCGGCCAGGATCTCCTCGACCGCCGTGCTCGGGGCGCGGTAGTTGCCGGCGTCCTGGTAGTCCGGGGCGGGCAGGGCGCGGGTATCGAGCTTGCCGTTGACGGTCATGGGCAGCGCCGGGAGGACGACGACCGCGGCCGGGACCATGTAGGCGGGCAGCCGTTCGGCCAGCGCGGCGCGGGCGTTGCCCGCGTCCACCGTCCCGGTGACGTAACCCACCAGCCGTTTGTCACCGCGGTCCTCACGGGGGACGACCACCGCCTGCTCGACACCGTCCAAAGCGCTCAGGGCGGACTGGATTTCGCCGAGTTCGATGCGATAGCCGCGGATCTTGACCTGTTCGTCGGCACGGCCGAGGTAGCGCAGTTGCCCGTCGGGCCCCCAGCACACCAGGTCGCCGGTGCGGTACATCCGGGTCCCCGGTGCGCCGAACGGGCAGGCCATGAAGCGCGACGCCGTCAACCCCGATCGGCGCCAATACCCGACACCGACCCCGTCGCCCGCCAGGTACAGCTCGCCGACCACCCCGGGCGGAACCGGTTGCAGCCATTCGTCCAGCACGAAGAATGCCGCCCTCGTCACCGGTGCGCCGATCGGCGGAAAGCCAGATCCCGCCGCCAGCGGCGCGCTCTTGCAGGCCCACATCGTGGTTTCGGTTGGGCCGTAGACGTTGACCATCACCCGCCCGGGCGCCCAGCGATCCACCAGCTCGGGCGGGCAGGGCTCGGCCCCGATCACGAGCGCGGTCGCATCCAGCCCGTCGGTCGGCAACATCCCCACGGCCGAGGGGGTTTGGGTGAGCACGGTGACACCCTCGGCGACCAGGAGGGCGTGGAATTCCTGCGGTGAGCGGGCCACCGATTCGGGCACCACCACCAGCCGCCCGCCGTGCAGCAGCGCACCCCAGATCTCCCAGACCGAGAAGTCGAAGGCGTAGGAGTGGAACTGGGTCCAGACCTGCCCCGGTGACATCTCGATGCCGATCCGCAGCGAGTCGAACAGCTGCGCGACGTTGTATTGGGTTACCGCAACACCTTTCGGGACACCGGTGGTCCCGGAGGTGTAGATGATGTGCGCGAGGTCGTCGGGCGCGGGCGCCGGTGGCGCCGTGCCGGGCTGGCTGTCCAGGGCGGGGTCGCCGACGTCGACGACCGCCAGGTCGAACCCGTGCAACCGCTCGGTCAGCGCCGCGGTGGTGACCACGGCGATCGGTGCGGCGTCGGTGAGCATGAACTCCATCCGGGCCGCCGGCAGCGCCGGGTCGATCGGCAGGTATGCCGCCCCGGATTTGAGCGCGGCCACGATCGCCACGATGGCCTCGGCCGAGCGCGAAAAGAGCAGCGCCACACGCTCACCCGGGCCCGCCCCACACCCGATCAGCAGGTGCGCCAAGCGGTTGGCCGCCTCGTCGAGTTCCCGGTATGTCATGGACCGGCCGTCGCAGACCACGGCGACCGCGTCGGGCGTGCGCGCCGCCTGCGCGGCGAACAATTCCGGAACCGACACCGGCGTCGCCGGCTCGGTCAGCACTGCCCTGTTGCCCCACCTCTCCAGCCGGGCGTGCTCGCCCGGATCCAGCAGGTCTACCGACGACATCCGCAGCCCCGGGTCGGAGGTGACGGCCACCAGCAGGCGGTGCAGCCGCTCGATCAACGTCACGACGGTGTCGGCGTCGAAAACGTCGGTGCGGTATTCCGCCGTCACGCCGATCCCCGCGTGCTGGCCGGCCTCGGTCCAGCGGTCGGACAGCGAGAACGTCAAATCCATCCGCGCCGTGTGGGTTTCGACCGGCATCGGGGTGGCCCGGACATCGCCGAGGGCCAACGTGGCGGTGGGATTGCTGTCATAGCCGGGGAAGTTCTCCCAGCCCAACAACACCTGGATCAACGGATGATGGGCCAGGCTGCGGGTGGGATTGAGCCGATCCACCAGGAACTCGAACGGCACATCCTGGTGCTCGAACGCGGCGAGGCTACGCCGTCGCACCTGCGCCAGCAGCTCGGCGAAGGTGGGATCGCCGGCCAGGTCGACCCGCAGCACCAGTGTGTTGACGAAAAAACCCACCAGCTCGTCCAGCGCGGGATCGCGGCGCCCG
The DNA here is from genome assembly GCF_001667625.1 of Mycobacterium sp. E1715. Taxonomy (NCBI): domain Bacteria; kingdom Bacillati; phylum Actinomycetota; class Actinomycetes; order Mycobacteriales; family Mycobacteriaceae; genus Mycobacterium; species Mycobacterium sp. E1715. The sequence goes on along the minus strand of NZ_LZJJ01000185.1, from coordinate 1,767 downwards.
GCGATCGGGAACCCCACCGCCACATCGTCGCTGGCGCTGATCTTCGACAGCAGCGCGGCGAAGGCGGCCTGAATCACCATGAAGCTGGTCGCGTTGTGCTCGCGCGCTACCCGACGGATCTGCTGCTGGACCTCCGTCGGCCAGTCCACCGCCAGCCGGGCCCCCCGGTGGTCGGCGACCGGCGGGTAGGGCCGATCGGTGGGCAGCTGCAAGCGCTCGGGCATCCCGGCCAGCGCGTCCTGCCAGAAGTCCAGCTGGGCGGCGATCCGGCTCTGGCTGTCGTCCAGGTCGCCGAATTGCGCGCGCTGCCAAAGCGTGTAGTCGACGTACTGCACCGACAGCGGCGCCCATTCCGGGGCCTGCCCGGCGCACCGCGCCGCGTACGCGACGCCCAGATCGCGCGCCATCGGGGCGATCGACCACCCGTCGGCGGCGATGTGGTGCACCACGACCACCAGCACATGGTCGTCGTCGGCGGTGGTGAAAAGCTCCGCGTGTAACGGTATTTCGTTCGCCAGGTCGAACGCGTAGCCGGCGACGGCATCGGTGCCCTCGCGCAGCCGGCCTTCCGGCCAGCCCCGGGCGTCGACGACGTTCCACCCCAATCGGGCGCGTTCGGCGGGGAGCACCACCTGGTGGGCGGTGCCGTCGTGAACCGCGAACAGTGTCCGCAGGCTTTCGTGGCGGTCGACGACGTCGGCCAGCGCCGCGCCCAGCGCGTCCGCGTCGACACGTCCTCGCAGCCGCAACGCGACCGCGACGTTGTAGATGGGCGAGGGTCCCTGGAACTGGTCGATGAACCACAACCGGCTCTGCGCGAACGACAGCGGGATGAGCTCGGGCCGCTCGCCGGCCACCAGCGGCTCCAGCCGGGCGGCCTCCCCGCCGGTGAGGCGGGCCAGCTCGGCGACGGTGGGCGCGTCGAACACGGCGCGCACCCCGAGGTCGGAATTCACGCTGGCGTTGACCGCGGCGATCAGGCGCATGGCCGACAGCGAGTCCCCGCCGAGGTCGAAGAACGAGTCGTCCACCCCGACCCGCTCCAGGCCCAGAACCTGGCCGAAGATGCCGACCAGGATCTCCTCGACCGCATTCGACGGGGCCCGATAACGATCGGCGTCCTGATAGTCGGGTGCGGGCAGCGCCTTGCGGTCGAGCTTGCCCGAGGAGGTCAGCGGGAATTCCTCGAGCGCCACGATGTGCGACGGCACCATGTAGTCGGGCAGCCACGCGCTGATCCGTTCGCGCACCGCGGCGATCTTGGTGTTGGCGTGCGGGTCGTTGGCGTAGCTGGTGCGTTGCCGGGCCCGGGCGGGCGGCAGGTAGACGTCGGTCAGCCGGACATCGGAGTCGGTGAAAACCGCACTGAGCGTGCCGGGTTGGGTGCCCCAGGTGACGGCGACGTGATATCCGGCGGACTCGCCGAGGCAATGCAATCGTTCCGCGACGGTGGCGCCGGTGATCGCGCCGGCTTGGGCCAACGCGTCGGGGACGGGCAGCCCCGCGGCGAGCGCGGATTCGATACGGACGTCGGCGATCACCCCCACGTGCGGGATGTCGGTGACGCGGACCTCGGCGGGCCGCTCCGACGTCAGCCTGTCGTGCAGCGCGTCCAGGCCCGCACATTGCGCCCACGCCCAGACGGGCGCGCCGGCCACCGAGCGAAGGGGTGCGGGAGCCTTGTGGATGGTGACGTCGTAGCGGTACCGGTTCAGTTCGTTGTCGGCCATGCCGCGCTTGACCCGGATGTCCAGCCCGCCCGCGGAT
>NZ_LZJJ01000184.1:0-14574 GCF_001667625.1 Mycobacterium sp. E1715 | reverse complement strand
GGCGCTGGGCGCAGGAGTACGGCTTCCCGCTGATGCCGATCGACGGCATCCTGGTGGGCACCGCGGCGATGGCGGCCAAGGAGGCCACCACGTCGCCGTCGGTCAAGCGGATGCTGGTCGAGACGCAGGGCACCGACCAGTGGGTGGGCGCCGGAAAAGCCGTGGGCGGCATGGCTTCCAGCCGCAGCCAGCTGGGCGCCGACATCCACGAGATCGACAACAGCGCTTCGCGGTGCGGGCGGCTCCTCGACGAGGTCGCCGGTGACGCGGAGGCCGTCGCGGCTCGCCGCGACGAGATCATCGCGGCGATGGCCAACACGGCCAAGCCGTACTTCGGCGACGTCGCCGACATGACCTACCTGCAGTGGCTGCAGCGCTACGTCGAGCTCGCCATCGGGGAGGGCAACTCCACCGCCGACACCGCCGCACCGGGCAGCCCGTGGCTGGCCGACACCTGGCGCGACCGGTTCCAGCAGATGCTGCAACGCGCCGAAGCCCGTTTGCACGCAAACGATTCCGGACCCATCGAGACGCTGTTCAACGATGCGGCCCTGCTGGAAACGCCTGACGACGCGATCGCCGCGCTGCTTGCCCACTACCCCGACGCCGACACCGTGCAGCTGCACCCGGCGGACGTCCCCTTCTTCGTCACCCTGTGCAAGACGCTGGGCAAGCCGGTCAACTTCGTGCCGGTCATCGACAAGGACGTGCGGCGCTGGTGGCGCAGCGACTCGCTGTGGCAGGCGCACGACGCCCGCTACGACGCCGACCAGGTGTGCATCATCCCGGGCACCGCGGCCGTGGCCGGCATCACCCGGATGGACGAACCGGTCGGTGAGTTGCTGGACCGCTTCGAGCAGGCCGCCATCGACGAGGTGCTCTCCTCCAACGGGCGGCCCCGGGCCGTCGCGTCGCGTCGGCTGGGCCGCCCGGACGTCACCGGCCCGCTGGCCGTCGTGCTGGACGCCCCCGACGTGCAGTGGGCCGGCCGCACCGCGACCAACCCGGTCCACCGGATCGCCGACCCCGGCGATTGGCTCGTGCACGACGGGCCCGAAAGTCGCCGCGCCACACACTCATTCACCGGCGCGCGGCTCGAGGTCGACGGCGATCGGGTGATGCTCAGCGTCCCGATCTCTGGAACCTGGATCGACATCCCGTTCACCCTGCCGCCCAACACCGTCGACGGCGGCACCCCCGTGGTGTCCACCGAGGACGCCGCCACCGCCATGCGCGCCGTGCTGGCGATCGCCGCCGGTGTCGACGGGCCGGAATTCCTGCCCGCGGTCGTCGACGGCACGGCCGCCGTGACGGTGGACTGGGACCCCGAGCGGGTCGCCGACCACACCGGGGTCACCGCCACGTTCGGCGAGCCGCTCGCTCCCGGCCTCACCACCGTGCCCGACGCGCTCGTCGGCCTGTGCTGGCCCGCGGTTTTCGCGGCGATCGGCTCGGCGGTCACCGACGCCGGCGTGCCGGTCGTCGAGGGCCTGCTGAGCCTCGTGCACCTGGACCACGCCGCCCATGTGGTCGGCGCGCTGCCCAAGGTGGAGGCCGAATTGGCAATCAGCGCAACGGCTTCCCCGGCCGTCGACACCGACATGGGCCGAGTGGTCAGGGTCGCGGTGACGATCGCCGGCGCCGACGGCGCGACCATCGCCCGTCTCGACGAGCGCTTTGTGATCCTCGGTCGCACCGGCGCCGCCGAGCTCACCGACCCGGTGCGGGCCGGCGGTGCGGTGTCGGAGAACGCGACCGACACCCCGCGCCGCCGCCGCCGCGACGTGCGGCTGACCGCCCCGGTCGACATGCGACCGTTCGCGGTGGTGTCCGGCGACCACAACCCGATCCACACCGACCGGGCGGCCGCCCTGCTGGCCGGCCTGGAATCGCCGATCGTGCATGGGATGTGGTTGTCGGCCGCGGCGCAGCACGCGGTGACCGCCACCGACGGCCAGGCGCGCCCGCCGGCCCGGCTGATCGGCTGGACCGCCCGATTCCTGGGCATGGTGCGTCCCGGCGACGAGGTCGACTTCCGCGTCGAGCGCGTCGGAATCGACCAGGGTGCAGAGGTTTTGGAGGTCGTGGCGCGCATCGGGTCCGATCTGGTGATGTCGGCGACGGCGCGCCTGGCCGCCCCGCACACGGTGTACGCCTTCCCGGGTCAGGGCATTCAGCACAAGGGCATGGGCATGGACGTCCGCGCCCGCTCGAAGGCCGCCCGCAAGGTGTGGGACAAGGCGGACAAGTTCACCCGCGACACGCTGGGCTTCTCGGTGCTGCACGTGGTGCGCGACAACCCGACCAGCATCATCGCCAGCGGCGTGCACTACAACCACCCCGAGGGGGTGCTGTACCTGACGCAGTTCACCCAGGTCGCGATGGCGACCGTCGCGGCGGCCCAGGTCGCCGAGATGCGGGAGCAAGGCGCTTTCGTCGAAGGCGCGATCGCCTGCGGCCACTCGGTCGGCGAGTACACCGCGCTGGCCTGCGTCACCGGCATCTACGAACTGGAAGCGTTGCTGGAGACGGTGTTTCACCGGGGTTCGAAGATGCATGACATTGTGCCCCGCGACGAGCTGGGCCGCTCGAACTACCGGCTGGCCGCCATCCGCCCGTCGCAGATCGACCTGCCCGACGACGAGGTCCCCGGCTTCGTGGCCGGAATCGCCGAGCGCACCGGCGAATTCCTGGAGATCGTGAACTTCAACCTGCGCGGTTCGCAGTACGCGATCGCAGGCACGGTCCGCGGCCTCGAGGAGCTGGAGGCCGAGGTGGAGCGGCGCCGCGAGCTCACCGGTGGCAAGCGTTCGTTCATCCTGGTGCCCGGCATCGACGTGCCCTTCCACTCGCGGGTGCTGCGCGTCGGGGTGGCGGAGTTCCGCCGCTCGCTGGAACGCGTCATGCCGCGCGACAAGAATCCCGACGTCATCATCGGGCGCTACATCCCGAACCTGGTGCCCCGCCCGTTCACCCTCGACCGCGACTTCATCCAGGAGATCCGCGATCTGGTGCCCGCCGAGCCGCTCGACGCGATCCTGGCCGACTACGACACCTGGCTGGCCGAGCGCCGGAACGAGATGGCGCGCATCGTCTTGATCGAGCTGCTGGCCTGGCAGTTCGCCAGCCCCGTGCGTTGGATCGAAACCCAGGACCTGCTTTTCACCGAGGAGGCCGCGGGCGGCCTGGGCGTGGAGCGGTTCGTCGAGATCGGTGTGAAGTCCGCGCCGACCGTCGCCGGACTGGCCACCAACACCCTCAAGTTGCCCGAATATGCCCACAGCACAGTCGAAGTGCTCAACGCCGAGCGCGACGCCGCGGTGCTGTTCGCCACCGACACCGACCCCGAGCCGGAGCCCGACGCCGACGAGCCGGCCGCCGATTCCGACGCTGCCGCGTCGGACGGTGGGCCCAACCCCAATGTCGCCCCAGTCGTCGCTGCGGCTCCCGCCGCAGTTCCGTCCGGTGCTCCGAGGCCCGATGACATCGGGTTCGACGCCGCCGACGCCACCCTGGCGTTGATCGCGCTGTCGGCCAAGATGCGCATCGACCAGATCGAGGAGCTCGACTCCATCGAGTCGATCACCGACGGCGCCTCGTCGCGGCGCAACCAGTTGCTGGTCGACCTCGGGTCGGAGTTGAACCTGGGCGCCATCGACGGCGCCGCCGAGGCTGACCTGGCCGGCCTGCGGTCGCAGGTCACCAAGCTGGCCCGTACCTACAAGCCTTTCGGCCCAGTGCTTTCCGACGCGATCAACGACCAACTGCGCACCGTGCTTGGGCCCTCCGGCAAGCGGCCCGCCGCGATCGCCGAGCGTGTCAAGAAGACGTGGGAGCTCGGCGACGGCTGGGCCAAGCACGTCACGGTCGAAGTCGCGCTGGGTACCCGCGAGGGCAACAGCGTTCGCGGGGGCGCCATGGGACACCTGCACGAGGGCGCGCTGGCCGACGCCGCGTCGGTCGACAAGGTCGTCGACGCCGCGGTCGCTTCCGTGGCCGCGCGGCGCGGGATCGCGGTGGCGCTGCCCTCTTCGGGAGGCGGCGGCGGTGCGACCGTCGACGCGGCCGCGCTGAGCGAATTCACCGACCAGATCACCGGTCGCGACGGTGTGCTCGCCTCGGCGGCCCGCCTGATCCTGGGCCAGCTCGGCCACGACAACCCGGTGAGCGCGCCGCCGGCCGCCACCGACGCCGAGCTCATCGACCTGGTCACCGCCGAACTCGGCGCGGACTGGCCGCGTTTGGTGGCACCGGCTTTCGACGCCAAGAAGGCCGTCGTGTTCGACGACCGGTGGGCCAGTGCCCGCGAGGACTTGGTCAAGCTCTGGCTGGCCGACGAGGGTGAGATCGACGCCCAGTGGAAGAGCCTGTCCGAAAGGTTCGAGGGCGCGGGCCACGTCGTCGCGACCCAGGCCACCTGGTGGCAGGGCAAATCGCTGGCCGCCGGTCGCCAGATCCACGCCTCGCTGTACGGCCGCATCGCGGCCGGCGCCGAGAACCCCGACCCCGGCCCGTACCGCAGCGAAGTCGCCGTCGTGACGGGCGCTTCCAAGGGATCGATCGCCGCGTCGGTCGTCGCGCGACTGCTCGACGGCGGAGCCACCGTCATCGCCACGACGTCCAAACTCGACGACGAGCGGCTGGCGTTCTACCGCGGGCTCTACCGCGACCACGCCCGGTACGGTGCGGCGCTGTGGGTGGTCGCCGCCAACATGGCGTCCTACTCCGACATCGACGCGCTGGCGGAATGGATCGGCACCGAGCAGACCGAAAGCCTTGGGCCGCAATCCATTCACATCAAGGACGCGCAGACACCGACGCTGCTCTTCCCGTTCGCGGCGCCGCGTGTCGCCGGGGACCTGTCGGAGGCGGGTTCGCGCTCCGAGATGGAGATGAAGGTTCTGCTCTGGGCGGTGCAGCGGTTGATCGGTGGGCTATCCAAGATCGGTGCCGAGCGCGACATCGCGTCGCGGCTGCACGTGGTGCTGCCCGGTTCGCCCAACCGCGGCATGTTCGGTGGCGACGGCGCCTACGGCGAGGCCAAGTCGGCGCTGGACGCGGTGGTGAGTCGCTGGCACGCCGAATCCTCGTGGGCCGCGAGGGTCAGCCTCGCGCACGCGCTGATCGGCTGGACCCGCGGCACCGGGCTGATGGGCCACAACGACGCCATCGTCGAGGCCGTCGAGGAGGCCGGTGTCACCACGTATTCCACCGAGCAGATGGCGGCCATGCTGCTGGGTCTCTGCGACGTCGAGTCCAAGGTGGCGGCGGCCGGCGCGCCGATCAAGGCCGACCTGACCGGCGGCCTTGCCGAGGCCAACCTCGACATGGCCGAACTGGCCGCCAAGGCGCGCGAACAGGCCACGTCGGGCGATCAGGTCGTGGATGACGTTGCGGCGGAAGGCACCATCGCCGCGCTGCCGTCCCCGCCGCGAGGCTTCAAGCCGGCGCCACCGCCCGAATGGGCCGACCTGGACGTCGACCCCGCCGACCTGGTGGTGATCGTCGGCGGCGCCGAGATCGGTCCCTACGGTTCGTCGCGCACCCGGTTCGAGATGGAAGTCGACAACGAGCTGTCGGCCGCGGGCGTCCTCGAGCTGGCCTGGACCACCGGGCTGGTCCGGTGGGAGGACGACCCCCAACCCGGTTGGTATGACACCGAATCCGGAGACCTGGTCGACGAGACCGAACTGGTCGAGCGCTACCACGACATCGTGGTCGAGCGGGTGGGCATCCGCGAGTTCGTCGACGACGGCGCGATCGATCCCGATCACGCATCGCCGCTGCTGGTGTCGGTGTTCCTGGAAAAGGACTTCTCCTTCGTGGTGTCCTCGGAGGCCGACGCTCGCGCCTTCGTCGAATTCGACCCCGAGCACACCATCGTGCGGCCGGTGCCCGACTCCAGCGACTGGCAGGTGATCCGCAAGGCCGGCACCGAGATTCGGGTCCCGCGCAAGACCAAGCTGTCGCGGGTCGTCGGCGCGCAGGTCCCCACCGGATTCGATCCGACCGTGTTCGGCATCAGCCAGGACATGGCCAGCTCGACCGACCGGGTGGCGTTGTGGAACATCGTCGCGACCGTCGACGCATTCCTGTCGTCGGGATTCACCCCGACCGAGTTGATGCGATGGGTGCACCCGGGCCTGGTCGCCAGCACCCAGGGCACCGGAATGGGCGGCATGACGTCGATGCAGACGATGTATCACGGCAACCTGCTCGGCCGGAACAAGCCGAACGACATCCTGCAGGAAGTGCTGCCGAATGTGGTTGCCGCGCACGTCATTCAGAGCTATGTGGGTAGCTACGGCGCGATGATTCACCCGGTAGGCGCGTGCGCGACCGCGGCGGTGTCGGTCGAGGAGGGCGTCGACAAGATCCGCCTCGGCAAGGCCGAACTGGTGGTCGCCGGCGGCTTCGACGACCTGACGCTGGAAGCCATCATCGGCTTCGGTGACATGGCCGCCACCGCCGACTCGTCCATGATGCGGGGCCGGGGCATCCACGACTCGAAGTTCTCCCGGCCCAACGACCGGCGCCGGCTCGGCTTCGTCGAGGCGCAGGGCGGTGGCACCATCCTGCTCGCCCGGGGCGACCTGGCGCTCAAGATGGGCCTGCCCGTATTGGCCGTGGTCGCCTACGCGCAGTCGTTCGCCGACGGCGTGCACAGCTCGATCCCGGCCCCGGGCCTGGGTGCGCTGGGCGCCGGCCGCGGCGGCAGGGACTCGCAGTTGGCGCGGGCGCTCGGCAAGCTCGGCGTCGGTGCCGACGACATCGCGGTGATCTCCAAGCACGACACCTCGACGCTGGCCAACGATCCCAACGAGACCGAGCTGCACGAGCGGCTGGCCGACTCGCTGGGCCGCTCCGAGGGCGCACCGCTGTTCGTGGTGTCGCAGAAGAGCCTCACCGGCCACGCCAAGGGCGGCGCGGCGGTGTTCCAGATGATGGGCCTGTGCCAGATGCTGCGCGACGGGGTGATCCCGCCGAACCGCAGCCTGGACTGCGTCGACGACGAGCTGGCCGGCTCGGCGCACTTCGTGTGGGTGCGCGAGACGCTGCGGCTGGGCGAGAAGTTCCCGCTCAAGGCGGGGCTGCTGACCAGCCTCGGGTTCGGCCACGTGTCGGGGCTGGTGGCGCTGGTGCACCCGCAGGCGTTCATCGCGTCGCTGGATGCCGATCAGCGCGCGGACTACCAGCGGCGTGCGGAGGCGCGGCTGCTCGCCGGTCAGCGCCGGTTGGTCTCGGCCATCGCCGGCGGCGCGCCGATGTACGAGCGGCCGGCGGACCGTCGTTTCAGCCATGACGCACCGGAGAAGCGCCAGGAGGCGGCGATGCTGCTGGACCCGGCGTCTCGGCTCGGTGAGGGCGAGGCGTACGAGGTCTCGCCCGGATGACGTCAACTACCGTCCGTTAGCCTGGCGTCCCATGGGAATTGTCGGTGTGGGGATCGACGTCGTCTCCATCCCTGATTTCGCCGAGCAGGTCGACCAGCCGGGAACCGTCTTCTCCGAGACGTTCACTCCGGGTGAGCGCCGCGATGCCTCGGACAAGAGTTCGTCGGCGGCGCGCCACCTGGCGGCACGGTGGGCTGCGAAGGAGGCGGTGATCAAGGCCTGGTCGGGGTCCCGGTTCGCCCAGCGGCCCGTGCTCCCGGAGGACATCCACCGGGACATCGAGGTGGTCACCGACATGTGGGGCCGGCCCCGGGTGCGGCTCAGCGGCGACATCGCCAAGCACCTGGCCGACGTGACGATCCACGTGTCACTGACACACGAGGGAGACACCGCGGCCGCGGTGGCGATCCTGGAGACGACCTGACGCCTCTCGCGAGCAGATGCAAAGTCGCATCTGCCGCGGAGGATTCATGCGACTTTGCGTCTGCTGGGCCGGGAAAGTGGGGGACTAGCCTCGAGATCATGAGCGATCTGGTGGAACGCGTCCGCGAGCTGTTGCCGTCGGTGCGCCGCGACCTCGAGGACCTGATCCGCATCGAGTCGGTGTGGGCCGACCCGGGCCGCCGCGACGAGGTGCATCGCAGCGCGCGGTCGGTGGCGGAGCTGTTGTCGCAGGCCGGTTTTGGCGATGTGCGGGTCGTCAGCGAGGGTGGGGCGCCCGCGGTCATCGCGCGACACCCCGCGCCGCCGGGCGCGCCGACCGTGCTGCTGTACGCCCACCACGACGTGCAGCCCGAAGGCGACACCGGCCAGTGGGCGTCACCGCCCTTTGAGCCCACCGAACGTGACGGGCGGCTCTACGGCCGTGGTAGCGCCGACGACAAGGCTGGTATCGCAACGCATTTGGCGGCGTTCCGGGCGCACGGCGGCCGGCCCCCGGTTGGCGTGACCGTATTCGTCGAGGGCGAGGAGGAATCCGGCTCGCCGTCCTTGGGCCGGTTGCTCGCCGCCCACCGCGACGCGCTGTCCGCCGACGTCATCGTCATCGCCGACTCCGACAACTGGAGCACCGGCGTTCCGGCGCTGACGGTTTCGTTGCGCGGCCTCGTCGACTGCGTGGTCGAGGTCGCCACGCTCGATCACGGCCTGCACTCCGGTATCTGGGGTGGCGTGGTGCCCGACGCGGTGAGCGTCCTGGTGCGGCTGCTGGCGAGCCTGCACGATGACGACGGCAACGTGGCCGTCGCCGGCCTGCACGAAAGCACCGCCGCCGCCGTGGATTACCCGCCCGAGCGGGTGCGCGCCGACTCCGGGCTGCTGGACGGGGTGTCCGAGATCGGTTCGGGCCCGGCGCCGCAGCGGCTGTGGGCCAAACCGGCGATCAACGTGATCGGCATCGACACCACGCCGATCGACAAGGCGTCGAACACGCTGATCCCGCGTGCCCGGGCGAAGATCAGCATGCGGGTTGCGCCCGGCGGCGACGCCGAGGCGCACCTGGACGCGTTGACTTCGCACCTGCGCGAGCACGCACCTTGGGGCGCACGGGTCACCGTCACCCGCGGCGACGTTGGCGAGCCCTACGCCATCGACGCCAGCGGCCCGGTGTACGACGCCGCGCGGGCCGCGTTCCGGCAGGCCTGGGGGACCGACCCGATCGACATGGGCATGGGCGGCTCCATCCCGTTCATCGCCGAATTCGCCGAGGCGTTCCCGCACGCCAAGATCCTGGTCACCGGCGTCGAGGACCCAAACACCCAGGCGCACAGCATCAACGAGAGCCTGCACCTCGGCGTGCTGGAACGCGCCGCGATCGCCGAGGCGCTGCTGCTGGCCAGCCTGGCCTGACGGCGGCCCTACCGCACCAACGCTTTACCGCCGTTGTGATACGGCGTTGTTGTTTCCCGTCTTCTCGATTCTCGGTGAACCCGAGTGATAGGTCACCGCGTTGTCGTCGCCGAAAACGTCGAGGGTGTCGGCGCTGTCGAGTGCGACATGATTTCCGCTGCCGAAGACCTCGAGCCGTTGGCAGTGGCCGGTGACGGTATAGGTGTTGTTGTCGCCGTCCAGCTTCAGGTTGCCGTTGTTGCAGTCGATCGTGGTCTTCGCGCCGCTATTGATCATCACCAGATTTCCTTGGACGGTGGTGCCGGCGTGGCTCAAGAAGAACGCGACCGCCAGCGCCGCCACGACCGCGCACATCCCCAGCATCAACTTGCCTCGCGACGTATTCGCAAGCTTCGCGATTTCGCCGAACCAGCGCGGGCCGCCGAACTGTCCGCCACTGGGCGCCGCGAACGGCTCCGGCGCGGTGCCGGAGCCGTTCGCGAGGTCGCGGATGTATTGCTCGGGGTCGTCCGCGTCCACGGCTAAATGATCCGCCTCGGCCTGCGTGGAGTGCAATGGTCGCCCCTGATCACCGGCATCGGGCTGACCGTTACGGCCAGGGGAAGCCGGGTGCCGGCGCGGGCACCTCGGACGGGTCAGCTTCCCGGAAGTGATACACCGGGCCCGACGGGGTGCTTTCAGCGGTCACCGCGAACCAATGACAAACGCTCAGGTCGAACCCGGGCGGTATCGGAACCGTGTATCCCCATTTCTGGCCGGGGCAGTAATGCCAATAGGACGGCGGCGTAGCTTCGGCGCGTGCGGCCAAGCCCATAGCGGCCGCCGCGACGCCGCCGGAAATCATTGCCGCCCCGATGATGCGACTGAGGGGTCCGTTCATATGAGAAAGCCTTCCGTTGCCAATTGTGCTGCACGCTACGGCGCACCACTGGTGAAATTCTTGGCGTTCGCTTCCGCTACCGATCTCAACTTGCCTGACGGCCCGCCCGCCGACCTCCTCACGGCAACCCCCGCGTGCAAAAGTTGCCGAGGCGCCCGAACCGGCGCAAAGTACCGGTCAGCGGGGGCAGTAGGGAGCAAGTGATGAAGACACAGTTTGCTGCGGCCTCCGCGGCATTGGTTTCAGCGTCGCTGCTAACGGCGCAGGGTGCGGTCGCCGCGCCGGGCGATGCGGTGGTGTACACCGTGACCTCGGACGCCCCGTTGGCCGCGGTGTCGTATATCGATGCGACGGGCACGCTGCAGATGCTGACCAATCAGCCCGCGCCGTGGTCGATCTCGTTCACCAGTAAGGACACCAGTCCCGCGGCGGTGCTGACGGTCGCCGCGAACCCGACCGGTCAGAAGACGACCTGCACGATCACGGTCAATGGGACGGTGAAGGACACCAAGTCGACGACGGGCACGGGTGAAGCCGGCCTGGCGCAGTGCGCCGCGTAACCGCTCCGCGGTTCACACCGACAGGTCGCGCCGAAGCTTGGCCACGTGGCCGGTGGCCTTGACGTTGTATTGCGCGACGGCGATCTTGCCCTTCTCGTCCACCACGAAGGTCGAGCGGATCACGCCCTGCACCGTCCTGCCGTACATCTGCTTCTCGCCGTAGGCGCCCCAGGCCGTCAGCACCTTGCGGTCGGGATCCGAGAGCAGCGGGAACGTCAGCTTCTCGGCGTCGCGGAATTTGGCCAGCTTCTCCGGCTTGTCGGGGGAGATGCCGATGACGTCGAGGCCGGCGTCGCCGAGTTCGCGCAGGTTGTCGCGGAAGTCGCAGGCCTGCTTCGTGCAGCCCGGCGTCGAGGCCGCGGGGTAGAAGTACACGATGACGCGACGGTCCTTGTAGTCGGACAGCGACACCTTATTGCCGTCGGCGTCGGGCAGGCTGAAGGGGGGCGCTTTGTCGCCCGGCGCAAGCCGCGTGGTCTCGGCCAATTTCTAGGCCCCTTTCTGTTCACCGGAGCGTTGGGGTTATCGCCAGCTGATCTAGGGTAGTGCCTCAGGTGCATCAGGCCGATTGGGAGGACAGACACGTGGCGGACCGGGACCCCGAGGCCATCAAGCGGGACATCGACGTCGCCCGCGACCAGCTGGCGGCCACCGTCGACTCGCTTGCCGTGCGCGCCAACCCGCGCCGCCTCGCCGACGACCTCAAGGTTCGGGTGATCGCGTTCGTCAAGAAGCCCGCGGTGACGGTCTCACTGGCCGGCGTCGGCGTCCTCGTCGTCGTGGTCGTGGTGCACCGGGTGCGCAACCGCTGACCCGTCAGGTCATGCCGGCGCCCGTGCCGCTCTGAACGTGCACCGGGAGGTCATCGGCCCACGGCTGGGTGGTAGCCATGTCCTCGACCTCGACGTAGCCGCGCTCGAATTCGCCGGTCGCCGCGTCCACCAGGCGGTACTCCTGACGCTGGATGTGGATGGGCTGCGCGTCCAGGATCACCACCCGCACGTCACCGGGCTCGAAGTTGCAGCGCTGCTGTAGCGCCTCGATGAGGCATTCGTTGTGCATGTGCCCATCGCCGAAGTTCCAGCCCAGCACCATTGCGCAGAGATTCTCGCCTTCGCAGAGGTTGTAGTCGGCCTCGTCGTAGCCGGCCAAAGCGCGGTGTACCAGGGTGTAGAGCGCGCGGCCGTGGGTGTTCATCCCTCGGAAGGCGTAGGCGAGGTGAATGGGGACCAAGGTCTCTTCTTTGGTTTTGTAGAGACGCTCGAGCTGTAGGTGATACATCGGTCCCAGCGCGCGGGAGCCGGTGCGGATCTTCTCGTCGACCGACGGCTTGACGCACCACACCGTGGTGTCCCAGTTGCCCGCGTAATACCGCATGCCCGGCAGGAAGGACACCTTGCGCGGGTAGAGGTTTCCGACGACGACCACCCCGGCGATGACGACGAACAGGATCGCCACCGGCAACGGATTGGCCACATCGGACAACCCGAGCCAGGCGTGCGCCACGAACAGCGACAGCACGCCGAAGATCATGAAGACGTTCCACTCCAGCGGCACCCCCATCGGGAAGGCCAGCAGGATGTTCAGGTGGAAGACGATCATCACGAACGCGGCGATGGCCGTCGGCCAGCCGCCGTGGGAGAACAGCAGCGCCAGTGGTACCAGGCCTTCCACGGCGGTGGAGAAGTGCGCGATGAAACCCGCCAGCGCGCTGGGGCGCAGGTCGTCCGGGTAGCGCTTGAACATCGAGCGCTTGAGCGCCCCGGAGGGGATGAACGGGTTGTTCGCGAGCATCGTCGAGATCACGAACGGGAAGTGCCGGTTGAGCTTTGAGGTGGCCGCCCCGAGCCAGATCACCATGAAGACCACCTTGGCCCCGATGATGGAGTCCGCCCCGGCGAACAGGAAGACCAGCGCCAGCGGCGCATAGACCTCACCGCGCGCGGCCAAAAAGATCACCTTGTCGCGCAGACCGAGGACGGCCAGGACCGACAGGATCGCGACGGTGTGCCAAGGGGCCAGCACGCCAATGTCGGTGTGCAGGGCGGGGATTGCGCCGGTGCCATCGGACACCAGCGCGATGGCGAGCAGCGCCAGCAGCGCGCCGTAGAGGATGGCGTCGAGCGGGCTGCGGACGCTGCCCTTGGTCAGCGGCACCCGATCGGGCCACGGGGGCAGCCGGATGGTGCTGGGCCGCAACCAGTACAGGATGGAGCCCATCGGCGGGAAGTACCGGCCGGCCAGCGGCCCGAAGCAACAGCCCAGGCCGATGACTTCGAACAGCATCGTGTACAGCACGGCCTTCTCGAACACGATCGGTTCCGACCACCAGGCGGCGACGCCCGTGAAGCTGCCGATGCCCGTCGTGCACCACCCGAACACCCAGCCGCCGAGGATGTACAGCGCGATCTTCACGCCATACATCACATGCATCACCAGCGGGGTGCCGAACCCGTTCTCGGCGATGTGGCGCACCATCGGGACGATCCGTTGCGCGCGGGGTTGCTTGCTCCACTCGGCCACGTCGACGACGGGCAGGTTCGGCTGGATGAACCCCATGGCAGCTCCTTCGACGCAAAGGGCGTTCGCTGTGAAGGAGAAGCTACCTGCAGCATCAATCGTGTGGCGGCCAAATCACGACGAAAAGTGGTCCGAGCGGCCGTTAGCCGCCCCCGGTATGTCAACTGTGCGCCGTCAGGGTTTCGAACCCCGGACCCGCTGATTAAGAGTCAGCTGCTCTACCAACTGAGCTAACGGCGCTTTCGACGGCCGAGACCGCGTACGCGACAATAACAGGCGTCCTGCCGCGGAGTGAAATCCCGGTTTCCTTCCAGGTTAGCCACCCGAGAGCGCTCGCGGGGGCCTCGGGAAACCCGATCGCTGAAACCGTCTGCCGCGCAAGCCCCGTCAGAACAGGGTCCCGCAGTAGGGGGCCCGATCGGTGCTGAAGGCGGCATCCAGGTCGCGTATCGCGCCCGGGCGCTCTTCGGTGATCCGGCCCGCTCGCAGGAGCTCGGAGGCCGGGTGTGCGCCCATGTAGATGGTGGCCAGATCTGCCAGGCCGATGCCGACGTCGGTGGGCCCGTCGTGCGGTGTGCACTTGCCCACGCCGTCACGGGCCTGCAGGAGGAACCGCCCGCCGGCGAGGTCGAGGGGGTCGGTGACCTCCAGCGCGAGGTCGATGTCCGCCGCATACGCGCGGGTGCCCAGCACCTCGGGCACGTCGTTGATCCGCACCCAGAGGAAATCGCTCACACCGGTGGTTTCGGCGGCCCGCAGGTCGGTGAGCTTGAGCGGCAGCGGGTCGTCGACCGGCACGTCGATCTCGACCGTGTTGAACATCTCCAGGGCCAACAACGTTTGCAGCAGCTCGGTATGGGCCTCGTCGGTGATGGGGCAGAAGTCTTCGACGACCACGGTGCCCAACGGTGGCCGGTAGCCGTGATTCGACTCACCCACGACGCGGTAGGTCAGGAAGCCGTCCGGATGGATCGTGTAGTTCAACGGGCTGCCGTTGCCTCGCTGCACCGGCAGGTCCTGCCGATGGTCCGCCCACCAGGCTTCGTTGCGGGCCACCGCCCCATTCGTTGCAGCACACCATCTTTCGTAGATTTCCGGCAAGTGGTCTTTTGCCTCGGCGGCGGTGATCTCGCGCGCCCGGATCTCCGCCGGCGGCGTGCGCAGCTTGGCGAAGCGGCGGTCGACGGAGTAGCTGCGCAGATAGCTGCCCACGCCGGCGCCGAAGCCGTCGTACATCGCGGTCTGGGTCGGCACCCCGAAGACGATCGGGTAGCCGCGTTCGATCAGTATGCCGAGCCCCTTCGCGCTGAGCTGCCCCCAGACGCCCTTGCCTTGGTGAGTGGACGCGACGGCGATCATCGTCAGCCACGCG
>NZ_LZJJ01000183.1:0-8218 GCF_001667625.1 Mycobacterium sp. E1715 | reverse complement strand
GGACACCCCGGTCCTGATCCTCGACGAGGCCACCGCGTTCGCCGACCCCGAATCGGAATACCTTGTGCAGCAAGCGCTTAACCGGCTGGCCCGGCATCGCACCGTCCTGGTGATCGCCCATCGGCTGCACACGGTCACCGGAGCCGACCAGATCGTCGTGCTCGACCACGGCCGGATCGCCGAACGCGGCACGCACGACGAGTTGCTGGCCGCCGACGGCCGATACCGGCGGCTGTGGGAAGGCGGCCGGCGTGACCCGGTTGCCGCCACCACCGCTCGGGAGGGGACGCGATGATCCGCACCTGGTTGGGGCTGGTGCCCGCGGATCGCCGGGCCGGGGTCATCGCCTACGCCGCGCTCGCGTTGCTGTCCGTAGTGGTGCGGGCGGCGGCCACCGTGCTGCTGGTGCCGTTGGTGGGCGCCCTGTTCGACAACCCGCACCGCGCGCTCGGGTGGCTCGCCTGGCTCACGGCCGCCACCGTCGTCGGATGGGTGATCGACACCGCGACCGCGCGCATCGGCTTCGATCTCGGGTTCGCCGTCCTCGACCACAGCCAGCACGACGTCGCGGACCGGCTGCCCGGCGTGCGGCTGGACTGGTTCACCGCCGAGCACACCGCGACGGCGCGCCAGGCCATCGCCGCCACCGGGCCGGAACTGGTCGGCCTGGTCGTCAACCTGCTGACGCCGCTGATCTCCGCCATCCTGCTGCCCGCCGCCATCGCGGTCGCCCTACTCCCGATCTCGTGGCAGCTCGGCGCGGCCGCGCTCGGCGGCGTGCCGCTGCTCTTGGGTGCGCTGTGGGCCTCAGCGCGACTGACGCGGCGCGCCGACGCCGCAGCCGACGAAGCCAACGGCGGGCTCACCGAGCGGATCATCGAATTCGCCCGCACCCAGCAGGCGCTGCGGGCCGCACGGCGGGTCGAACCGGCGCGCAGCCTGGTCGGCGACGCGCTCGCCGCGCAACACGGGGCGACCATGCGCTTGCTGTCCATGCAGGTCCCGGGTCAGCTGCTGTTCAGCCTGGCCAGCCAGCTGTCGCTCATCCTGCTGGCGGGGGCGACCGCGGCGCTGACGGTCGACAGGGCCCTCTCAGTGCCCGAGGCCATCGCCTTGATCGTCGTCATCGTGCGCTACCTCGAACCGTTCACCACGATCAGCGAATTGGCCCCGGCCCTGGAGAGCACCCGCGCGACGCTCGACCGCATCCGTTCGGTGCTCACGGCGCCACTGATGAGCTCCGGGCCCGCCACGCTGCCCGTCACCGCGGCGGCGCCCCGCATCGAGTTCGACGACGTCGAGTTCCGGTATGGCGATGCGACCGCGCCGGTGCTCGACGGGGTGAGCTTCACCCTGGCGCCGGGCAGCACGACGGCGATCGTCGGCCCGTCCGGATCGGGGAAGAGCACCATCCTGGCGCTGATCGCCGGACTGCACGAACCGACCCGCGGCCGGGTCCTGATCGACGGCGTCGACGCGGCGACGCTGGACGCCGAGACCCGCCGGGCGGCGAGCAGCGTCGTGTTCCAGCATCCCTACCTGTTCCACGGGTCGATCCGGGACAACGTGTCCGCCGGCGACCCCGGCGCCGGCGATGACCGCTTCAAGCGGGCCGTGACCCTCGCCCGCGTCGACGAACTCATCGGCCGGTTGCCCGAGGGCGCCGACACGATCGTCGGCGAAGCCGGCTCGGCGCTGTCCGGGGGCGAACGTCAGCGGGTCAGCATCGCGCGGGCGCTGCTCAAGCCGGCCCCGATATTGCTGGTCGACGAGGCGACCAGCGCTTTGGACACCGAGAACGAGGCCGCGGTGGTCGACGCGCTGACACTCGATCCGCGGGCGCGCACCCAGGTGATCGTCGCGCACCGGCTGGCCAGCATCAGTCACGCCGACCGTGTCCTGTTCCTGGACGACGGTCGAGTGGTCGAGGACGGAACTGTCGGCGAATTGCTCGCGGCGGGTGGACGTTTCGACGAGTTCTGGCGCCAGCAGCACGAGGCCGCCGAATGGCGCATTCTCGCCGACTAATGTGAAGCAGTTGACCGCAACTCTTGCGGTATGCCTTACAGTTTGTCAGTCGGACGGGGCCGTCCGGGTACAGGAGGCGCGCTGTTCATGAGTGCTGTGGTGTCGATTCCGCGGTATCCCGCCGACGTAACCCCGCAATGGTTATCGGCCGCGCTGAGCGGACGCGGCACCGCCGTCGAGGTCACCGACGTGGACGTGACCCCGATCGGCACGGGGCAGACCGGCGCGACCTATCGGGTGACCGCCCGCTACGCGACCGAGGCTGTCGACCTTCCGCAAACGTTCGTGATCAAGCTGCCGTCGCAGGACGACACCGTGCGTGACCGGGTCGTCCTCGGATATCGCAGCGAGTGCGCGTTCTATTCGTCCGTGGCGGAGCGGGTGCAGGTGCCGACGCCGCAGTGCTTCTATTCCGAGATCACCGACGACGCAATGGACTTCGCGTTGCTGCTCGCCGATCAGGCGCCGGCCGTGCAGGGCGATCAGCTCGCCGGCTGCGGTGAAGCCGAAGCGCGACTCGCGGTCACCGCCCTGGCCGGCCTGCACGCGCCCAGCTGGTGCGATCCATTCTGGCTCGATTTCCCGGGCATCGCCTTCGGCAGGCCGGACGAGGCCGGCGCCGGCGGCATGGGCGAGGTGGCGAAGATGAGCGCCGACATCACGCTCGACAAGCTCGGCGACCGGATGAGCGCCGACGACCGCGAGACCTTCAGCGCGGCAATGGGTCTGGTGACGCCGTGGTTACTGTCCGAGTACGACCGGTTCGCCCTGCTGCACGGCGACTACCGCCTGGACAACCTGCTGTTCGACCCGGACCGGACCCGGGTCAGCGTGGTCGATTGGCAGACGCTCGGCGTCGGGCTGCCGGCCCGGGATCTGGCCTATTTCACCGCGACCAGCCTCAATCCGCAGCTGCGCGCGACCATCGAAGAACAGCTCGTGGGTGACTATCATCGCGCGCTGGCGGCCGGCGGCGTCACCGGCTACGACCGCGAAACATGTTGGCGCGACTACCGGCTCGGGGTCCTGCAGGCGCCGCTGATCTCGGCGCTGGGTTTTGCCTTCGCCGCCGCCACCGAGCGGGGCGACGACATGGTGCTGGCCATGCTCGCCCGAGGGTGTCAAGCGATCCGCGAGCTGGGAACGCTGGACCTGATCGGCTGAGACCTCTACAGGTCGCCGGTGAAGTCCGCGCTGAGCCAGCGGTCGGGGCGAATGGTGAACATCACCTCTTCCACGCCCTCCATGCTTCGGACGAAGGCGCGGCCGCCCTCCTCGCCGAGGTAGCGGATGGCGACTGACTCCTGCACGTCGGTGGGTGCGGGCTTGGCGGTGTCGACAATGGAGCCCTCGACCACCACATATTGATACGGCGGTTCCTCGCGCTGGACCACCAGCGTCACCTTGCCCGCCCGCTCGATGAGCCGCGCCTTGCGGCTGGACGCCCCGGTCATGATGCGGATGTTCCCGCCCGGGGTGTAGTCGTACCAGATGGGAACGCTGGCCGGCGGCCGGCCGTCGGCGGCGTCGACGGACAGGACCGCGACATGCAAGCCGGCCAAAAATTCCTGACGTTCGCTCTCGGTGAAGTGCCTCATGTCGCCTCCAAGCCAAAAAGCCCGGTCATCTATTCCCCCCGGAACCGCTCAGTATTGCGTCGAGCCCTGATCGACCGGAATCCGGGCGGCGGTGATCTTGCGCGACTCGTCGCTTGCGAGCCAGCACACGGTGTCGGCGATCTCCTCGGGCTCGGCCATCCAGTCGGGCAGGAACGGCGTGAGCACGTTGGACAACTGCGGGTTGGTCTCCATGGCTTTGCCCACCGCGACGGCCATGTCGACCGAGCCCATCGGCGTGTTCACCGGCCCGGGATGCACGCTGTTGACCCGGATCGAATGCTTGCCCAGTTCGGCGGCGAAGGCCCGGGCCATCCCGGTGACGGCGTGCTTGCTGGCGGTGTAGTGCACCATGAACGGCTGCATCTTCATGCCGGCCGCGGAACTGATCAGGATGATCGAGCCGCCGCGACCGCCTTCGATGATCTTGTCCGCGCCGGCCATCACGGTGTTCCAGGTGCCGGTCACGTTGATGTCCATGACGGCGCGGAAGTCCTCGGGTGTGATCTCGTTCCAGGCCTGTGGCGCCGCGACGCCGGCGTTGGCGACGATGATGTCCAACCGCCCGAGCGCGGCGACGCCGTCGTCGACCGCCTTGCGGAGCGCCTCGAAGTCGCGGGTGTCCACGATCGACGCGATGATCCGCCGGTTGGTCTCTTCGACCAGGCGAACGGTCTCGTCAAGGTCGTCGGGAGTCGCGGGGTCGTAGGGCACGCAGGACGGCAGCTTGCCGGCGATGTCGACGCCGATGATGTCGGCGCCCTCCCGCGCCAGCCGAACGGCGTGCGCCCGCCCCTGGCCGCGGGCGGCCCCGGTGATGAACGCGACCCTGCCTTCGAGCTTGCCTGCCATTAACGCTCCTTCGTTGTGGTCGTGCGCTGCGCCGCTTTGACGAGATTGGATCCGATGATCAGCCGCTGAATCTCGCTGGTGCCCTCGTAGAGCCGCAGCAACCGCACATCACGGTAGATGCGCTCGACCGGGACGCCATGCATGTAACCGCTGCCGCCGTGCACCTGCACCGCGAGATCGGCCACGTTACCTGCCATTTCGGTGCAGAACAGCTTGGCCGCCGACGGCGCGACCCTGCGGTCTTCCCCGGAGACCGAGAGTCGCGCGGCCTCGCGCACCAGCGCGCGGCCGGCGAGCACCCCGGTCTGTTGGTCGGCGATCATCGCCTGGACCAACTGGAACTGTCCGATCGGCGTGCCGCCCTGTGTCGCGGTGGCGGCGTAGGAGACGGATTCGTCGAGCGCGCGTTGCGCGGCGCCCACCGCGAGGGCGGCGATGTGGACCCGGCCCCGTGCCAGCGAGGTCATCGCGGCCCGATAGCCGATGTCTTCGCTGCCGCCGATCAGTGCGCCGCCCTCGACCCGGACGTCGTTGAAGCCGACGTCCGCGGTCCACGCGCCTTCCTGACCCATCTTGGCGTCCTTGCTGCCGACTTCGACGCCCGGCGCGTCCGCGGGGACCAGGAATACGGCGATCCCGGGACCCTGGTCGTCGGCCGGCCGGGTGCGCGCGAACACCACGAACAGGTCGGCCACGGGCGCATTGGTGATGAAGCGCTTCTGCCCGGAGATAATCCAATCACCTTGCTCGCGAACGGCTTTGGTTCGCAGTCCGGCCGGGTTCGATCCGGCCCCCGGCTCGGTCAACGCAAAGGATGCGACGACGTCGCCCGACGCCATCGATTCCAGCCAGCGGGATTTCTGCTCGTCCGTGCCGAAGCCGACCAGGACCTGGCCGGCGATGCCGTTGTTGGTGCCGAACATCGAGCGCAGTGCCAGCGAGGTGTAACCCAATTCCATCGCCAACTCGACGTCTTGCATCAGGTTCAGGCCGAGGCCGCCCCACCGCTGCGGGATCGCGTACCCGAATAGCCCCATCTTCTTGGCCTGGTCACGTAGGTCGTCGGGCACCCGATCCTCGGTGAGGATCTCCTGTTCGCGTGGGACCACTGCCGTGCGGACGAAGTGACGGGTCTGGGCGAGGATCTCCCGAAAATCGTCGTCGGAGACCTCGGGTTGTTCGGCGGTGGTCATGGTCGGATGCTCCTACTTTGGCACCTCGTTGGTGGCGGATAACTCAGCCGCGAGCGGCCGGCGAGTGCGACGGCCCGGATAGGGAACCCGGCACCGGAGCAGA
This sequence comes from Mycobacterium sp. E1715, assembly GCF_001667625.1. Lineage (NCBI taxonomy): Bacteria > Bacillati > Actinomycetota > Actinomycetes > Mycobacteriales > Mycobacteriaceae > Mycobacterium > Mycobacterium sp. E1715. The sequence goes on along the minus strand of NZ_LZJJ01000183.1, from coordinate 2,426 downwards.
TCCTATATGAAATATGATATTCGACTGCCGGGGCGTCCCGGGGACCAAAGCAGAGGGAGGCGGGAATCAGGTGTCGATGCTGACAGGTCAGACCGCGGTAATCACCGGCGGCGCGCAGGGCCTGGGTCTGGCCATCGCGGAACGCTTTGTCGCCGAGGGGGCGCGAGTTGTGCTGGGCGACGTGAATCTCGAAGAAACCCAGGTCGTGGCGAAGCAGTTGGGCGGCGACGACGTCGCGGTGGCGGTCCGATGCGATGTGACGCAGGCGTCCGACGTCGAGACCCTGATCCAGACCGCCGTCGAGCGTTTCGGCGGCCTGGACATCATGGTGAACAACGCCGGGATCACCCGGGACGCGACGATGCGCAAGATGACCGAGGAGCAGTTCGACCAGGTCATCGCCGTGCATTTGAAGGGAACCTGGAACGGTACCCGGTTGGCCGCCGCTGTCATGCGGGAGAACAAGCGGGGCGTCATCATCAACATGTCCTCGGTGTCGGGGAAGGTCGGCATGGTCGGCCAGACCAACTACTCGGCCGCCAAGGCGGGCATCGTCGGAATGACCAAGGCGGCCGCCAAAGAGTTGGCCTACCTGGGCGTCCGGGTGAACGCGATCGCCCCCGGTTTGATCCGCTCCGCGATGACCGAGGCTATGCCGCAGCGCATTTGGGATTCCAAGGTCGCCGAGGTGCCGATGGGTCGGGCCGGCGAACCGAGTGAAGTCGCCAGCGTGGCGCTGTTCCTGGCTTCCGACCTGTCCTCGTACATGACCGGGACCGTCATGGAGATCACCGGCGGCCGGCATCTATGAGCGCGATGCGCGAGACGGTCATCTGTGAACCCGTCCGGACCCCGATCGGCCGCTACGGCGGGGTGTTCAAGTCGCTGACCGCCGTGGACCTGGGGGTCGCCGCGCTGAAGGGCCTCCTCGCACGAACCGGGATCTCGCCCGACACGGTGCAGGACGTCATCCTCGGCCACTGCTATCCGAGCAGTGAGGCGCCGGCGATCGGACGGGTGGTTGCGCTCGATGCCGGGCTGCCGGTCACGGTGCCCGGCATGCAAGTCGACCGCCGCTGCGGGTCGGGCCTGCAGGCGGTGATCCAGGCGTGCCTGCAAGTGGGCAATGGCGACCACGATCTCGTCGTCGCCGGCGGCTGCGAAAGCATGAGCAACGTCGCGTTCTATTCCACCGACATGCGCTGGGGCGGAGCGCGTACCGGTGTCCGGGTGCACGACGGGCTGGCGCGTGGCCGCACCACCGCCGGCGGTCGGCATCACCCGGTGCCGGGCGGCATGCTGGAGACGGCCGAGAATCTGCGCCGCCAGTACGGCATCCCCCGGCTGGAGCAGGACGAGCTGGCGGTGCGGTCGCACCAGCGCGCGGTTGCCGCGCAGAAGGACGGCGTGCTGGGAGAGGAGATCATTCCCGTTGCGGTGCCTACCCGCCATGGCGAGGAGCTGATCGATACCGACGAACATCCGCGCGCCGACACCTCGGTCGAGTCTTTGGGCAAGCTCAAACCCGTGCTGGCGAGCGAGGATTCGGAGGCGACGGTCACCGCCGGCAACGCCAGCGGGCAGAACGACGCGGCGTCGATGTGCGTGGTGACCACGCCCGAAAAGGCGCGCGAATGCGGTCTGACGCCGCTGGTCCGCCTGGTGTCGTGGGGGCTGGCCGGCGTCGCTCCCCACATCATGGGCATCGGTCCGGTGCCGGCCACCGAGGCGGCGCTCGGCAAGGCCGGCCTGCGGCTGTCCGACATCGACGTCATCGAACTCAACGAAGCCTTTGCCGCGCAAGCGCTCGCGGTGATGCGCGAATGGAATTTCGGTGCCGCCGACCACGAGCGGACCAACGTGCACGGATCGGGCATCTCGCTGGGCCATCCGGTCGGTGCGACGGGTGGCCGGATGCTGGCCACGCTGGCGCGCGAGCTCAACCGCCGCGAGGCGCGCTACGGGTTGGAGACCATGTGCATCGGCGGCGGTCAGGGCCTCGCCGCGGTGTTCGAGCGGGTCGCCCCGACGTGACCGGCCCGCTGAGCGGTCTCACGGTCGTGGAGGTGTCCAGCTTCGTCGCCGCCCCGCTGTGCGGCATGACGCTGAGTCAGCTTGGCGCCGAGGTGATTCGGGTCGATCCCATCGGCGGTGCCTCCGACGCCCAGCGCTGGCCCTTGGCGGCCAACGGTACATCGATCTACTGGACCGGCCTGAACAAGGGAAAGCGCTCTGCCGCCATCGATCTGCGTTCCCCGGATGGGCAGGACCTGGTTCAGCGGCTCATCGTCGAGGGAGACGGCGTGGTGGTGACCAACGCCGCCGGGCTGTCCTGGCTCGGTCACGACGCGTTGGCCGCCAAACGTTCCGACGTCATCCACGTCCAGCTGCTCGGACGCGGTGACGGTTCTACCGGCGTGGATTAC
>NZ_LZJJ01000182.1:0-745 GCF_001667625.1 Mycobacterium sp. E1715 | reverse complement strand
CCGCAGTTCGCCCAGTTGGGCCTGGGCAACCTGGGCAGCCTCAGCAGCAACGTCGTCTCGGCCGGTGCCGGGCAGGCCACCCAAGTCGGGGGTTTGTCGGTGCCCCAGCAGTGGGCCACGCTGACCTCGGCGGTCAGCCCGGCCAACGCCGAGGCCGAGGCGCTGCCGGTGCAGGCCGGCGCGGCCGGCAACCCTCCGGCCAACGCCCTGCTGCGCGGCATGCCCACCGGCGTCATGGGCCGCCGCGCCGGCGCCGCCGCGGGCTACTCCCACAAATACGGCTTCCGCTACAGCGTCCTAACCCGACCCCCATCGGCCGGATAGCGGGACGACATGAGTGCTGACCATTTCACTTATCCGCGGCGGGATTTTATTCGGCTGGCGCCACGCTCGAACCCGGTCCCGAGGACAGCGCTGCGGCCCGGGCTCGACCACGGCGTCGGAGCACGCGGTCGCGACGAACGCCTCGCTCCAGCTCATGGCCGGCAAGCGACCAGCGGCCCGATGACTGATCAACCCTGCCGCGCCGCGCGGCAGGAACGACCCATAGGCCTACGCGCACCGGCGGCCGCCCACGCTGCGGGGGTCGGGCGCCCAGGCGACCCGCCGTCACCGATTTACCGTCAGTCAATACCCGAGCCAAGCGGCCAAGGTTAAGGAGTAATTCGTGTTTGATTTTGGGGCGCTTCCGCCGGAGGTTAATTCGGCGCGGATTTATGCCGGTCCGGGGTCGGGGTCGTTGATG
>NZ_LZJJ01000181.1:0-16710 GCF_001667625.1 Mycobacterium sp. E1715 | reverse complement strand
CGCCGCCGCCGAGGCCGGTGCCACCACCAATCGGTGAACCGTTACCGAAGGACGACGGGTCGCCCAGGATCGGGTAGGTACCGTCGGCGCCCGGGTCCAGGCTGGCCGGGGCCGTGATTGGCACCTCACCGGCAGCCGTCGGGCTCGTCAGCCCGGGCGTGACCCCGGCCGGGCTGGTCAGCCCGGGGTTGGACAGCGCGGGGTTGAGCCCCGCACCCGGGGTCGCCACTCCGGCGCCCGGGGTGGTCGGCAGCGCGCCGGGCGCGGTGAGACCCGGCGTCGCGGTCGGCGCCAGGCCCGGGCTGGTCAGAGCCGGGCTGGTCAAACCGGGGCTCGTCAAACCGGGGCTGGTCAGGCCGGGGCTGGTGAGGCCGGGGCTGGTCAGGCCCGGACTGGTCAGACCAGGGCTCGTGAGCCCTGGAGTCCCGAGGCCCGGAGTGCCCAGGCCGGGGCTGGCCAGGCCCGGAGTGCTGGTCGCGCCCCCGCTCAGCGCGGGCACCGGGGGCAGGTTGATCCCGAATTGCGACAGCCCCTGCGACAAGGCGCCCATCAGCTCGCCCGGCAGGTCGGTCATTACCGCCGCCTGCTTGAAGTCGTGGTGCTCGGCCGGTTTGTTGCCCGCCGTCGATTCGTAGACAAGGAAGTATGCGCAAGGACTCGCCACTGCCAGGGCGGCGACCGCGCTCATGGCTGTCGAAAGCTTGCGTCGGCGTCGGTTCGGCACGGAAGTCTCCTCAATCTGGACAACTCAATGTTCAACTGTGTTGTGTCAGTGCGGCCTTGCCGGTTTCTAGCCGCCGACAACCACACAGAGTCGATGGTACGAGTGAGAATGCTGTGACTAGAGTGGCGATATTGAATCGTGAGGTAATTGCGACCCGGACCGTGATCGCCGGGTTCGACAGTCCCGAATCGTCGCCACACGACCGATCGCGGACTCCCTGGCCTCGCCAAATGGGTTAGGCCGACGCCGTCGGATACCCTAAGCAACCGATGACCGCTCGCTTTGACCTCCTCGTCGTCGGCTCTGGATTCTTCGGCCTGACCATTGCCGAGCGCGTGGCTACCCAACTCGGGAAGCGCGTGCTCGTCGTGGAGCGCCGCCCGCACATCGGGGGGAACGCCTATTCGGAAGCCGAGCCGCAGACCGGTATCGAGGTCCACAAATACGGCGCCCACCTGTTCCACACCTCTAATAAGAGGGTCTGGGACTACGTGCGTCAGTTCACCGACTTCACCAACTATCAACACCGCGTGTTCGCCATGCACAACGGGCAGGCCTACCAATTCCCGATGGGTCTGGGCCTGGTGTCACAGTTCTTCGGCAGGTACTTCACCCCGGACGAAGCCCGCCGCCTGATCGCCGACCAGGCCGCCGAGATCAAGACCGAGGACGCGCAGAACCTCGAGGAGAAGGCGATCTCGCTGATCGGGCGCCCGCTGTACGAGGCGTTCGTCAAGGGCTACACCGCCAAGCAGTGGCAGACCGATCCCAAGGAATTGCCGGCCGCCAACATCACCCGGCTGCCCGTGCGCTACACCTTCGACAACCGATACTTCAGCGACACCTACGAGGGGCTGCCGGCCGACGGGTACACGGCGTGGCTGCAGAACATGGCCGCCGACGACCGCATCGAGGTCCGGCTGGACATCGACTGGTTCGACGTCCGCGACAAGTTGCGCGCGGACAGTCCCGATGCACCGGTCGTCTACACCGGCCCGCTGGACCGCTACTTCGACTACGCCGAAGGCCGGTTGGGCTGGCGCACCTTGGATTTCGAGCTCGAGGTGCTGACCGAGTGCGGCGACTTCCAAGGCACGCCGGTGATGAACTACAACGATCTCGAGATCCCCTACACCCGCATTCACGAGTTCCGCCACTTCCACCCCGAGCGTGACTATCCGACCGACAAGACGGTCATCATGCGGGAGTTCTCGAGGTTCGCCGAAGACGACGACGAGCCCTACTATCCGATCAACACCGAGGCCGACCGTGCGCTGCTGGCCGCCTACCGGGCGCGGGCGAAGGCCGAGACCGCGTCATCGAAGGTGCTGTTCGGTGGCCGGCTGGGGACCTACCAATACCTGGACATGCACATGGCGATCGCCAGCGCACTCAACATGTACGACAACGTCCTCGCGCCACACCTGCGCGACGGCACAGCACTAGTGGAGGAAGGCGCGGGGGGATGACCGCTGTAAGCCTGCTTTCCAGAATCATCCTGCCGCGTCCGGGTGAGCCCCTCGACGTGCGCAAGCTGTATCTGGAGGAATCGACCACCAACGCGCGGCGTGCCCACGCGACCAGCCGAACCTCGCTCGAGATCGGCAAAGAGTCCGAAGTGTCGTTCGCCACGTACTTCAACGCGTTCCCGGCCAGTTACTGGCGCCGCTGGTCGATCTGCACGTCGGTGGTGTTGCGAGTCGAGCTCACCGGAACCGGGCGCGTCGACCTGTACCGCACCAAGGCCACCGGGGTACGAATCTCCGTGGAGGGCCGCCAATTCGTCGGCACCGACGATCAACCGGCCGTCGTCGAGATCGAGGTGCCGCTCAAGCCGTTCGAGGACGGCGGCTGGATCTGGTTCGACATCACCACCGACACCGCGGTGAACCTGGTGAGCGGTGGCTGGTATGCGACCGAGCCCGCGCCGGGCACGGCCAACGTCGCCGTCGGCATCCCGACGTTCAACCGGCCCGCCGACTGCGTCAACGCGCTGGCCGACCTGACCGCAGATCCGTTGGTGGACGCGGTGATCGGGGCGGTGATCGTCCCCGACCAGGGCACCCGAAAGGTGCGCGACCACCCGGACTTCCCCGCCGCGGCCGCGGGGCTGGGCAATCGGCTGTCCATCCACAACCAGCCCAACCTCGGCGGCTCGGGCGGTTACAGCCGGGTGATGTACGAGGCGCTGAAAAACACGGACTGCCAACAGATTCTGTTCATGGACGACGACATCCGCATCGAGCCCGACTCGATCCTGCGGGTGTTGGCCCTGCACCGCTTCGCCAAGACGCCGATGCTGATCGGCGGTCAGATGCTCAACCTGCAGGAGCCCTCGCACCTGCACATCATGGGCGAGGTCGTCAACCAGTCGAACTTCATGTGGACCGCCGCCCCGCACGCCGAGTACGACCACGACTTCGCCGAATATCCGTTGAACGACAAGAATGTTCGAAGCGCCCTGCTGCACCGGCGCATCGACGTCGACTTCAACGGCTGGTGGACGTGCATGATCCCCCGGCAGGTCGCCGAGGAACTGGGCCAGCCGCTACCGCTGTTCATCAAATGGGACGACGCCGAATACGGTCTGCGCGCCGGCGAGCACGGGTACCCGACCGTCACCTTGCCCGGCGCGGCGATCTGGCACATGGCCTGGAGTGACAAGGACGACGCCATCGACTGGCAGGCCTACTACCACCTGCGCAATCGCCTGGTGGTCGCCGCGATGCACTGGGACGGCGACATCACCGGACTGGTCCGCAGCCACCTGAAGGCAACGCTGAAACACCTTGCCTGCCTTGAATATTCGACGGTAGCGATCCAGAACCGGGCCATCGACGACTTCCTCGCGGGCCCGGAGCACATCTTCTCGATCCTGGAATCCGCCCTGCCCGAGGTGCATCGGTTGCGCAAGGAGTACCCGGACGCGGTGGTGCTGCCGGCCGCGAGCCAACTCCCGGCGCCGTCGCACAAGACCAAGGCGATGAAGCCGCCAGTGAACCCGCTGTCGATCGGTTACCGGCTGGCCCGCGGCATCCTGCACAACGCGACCAAGGCCGACCCCGAGGCCCACCGGCGCCCCGAATTCAACGTGCCGACCCAGGACGCCCGCTGGTTCCGGCTGTGCACGGTCGACGGCGTCACCGTGACGACGGCCGACGGGTGCGGCGTCGTCTACCGGCAACGCGACCGGCGCAAGATGTTCCAACTGCTGTTCGCCTCGCTGCGCCGACAGCGCCTCCTGGCGAGCCGCTTCGACGAGATGCGCAAAACGTACCGGGACGCGCTGCCGGTGCTGTCCAGCAAGCAGAAATGGGAGATGGCGCTGCTGCCCGCGCACGCCGAGCGAGAGCATGGCTGAATCGGCCACCCCGCGCGGCGAGGTCGCCGCTCTGGTGGCCGTGCAAGCCGCGCTCGCCGACCGCCCCGGTGCGTTGACGACGGCGCGCGGCCTGTCCCATTTCGGCGAGCACAGCCTCGGCTGGCTGGCCGTGGCGGCGGTCGGCGCGCTGCTGGCGCCGAGGCGGCGTCGGGACTGGCTGGTCGCCGGCGCGGGGGCGTTCGCCGCGCACGCCGCCGCCGTGCTGGTCAAGCGGGTGGTGCGGCGCCAGCGGCCGCACGATCCGGCCGTCGTCGTGAACGTCGGCACCCCCAGCCGGCTGAGTTTCCCCTCGGCCCACGCCACCTCGACCACGGCCGCGGCCATCCTGATGGGCCGGATCACCGGCCTGCCGCTGCCCGCCCTCCTGGTTCCCCCGATGGCAGTGTCGCGGATGCTGCTCGGGGTGCACTATCCCAGCGACGTGGCCTGCGGCATCGTCCTCGGCGCCACCGTCGCGCGAATCACCGTTCGGCTAGAGGGCCGCGCGCGGAAGGTCTGGGCGAATGAGTGAGGACGTGGTGACCGGGCCCCCGGGCAACGTGGTGGTCGGGGTCGTCAAGGCGATCCGCCCGCGGCAGTGGGTGAAGAACGTCCTGGTGCTGGCGGCACCGGTGGCCGCGTTGGGCGGCCCGGTGCACTACAACTACGCCGACGTGCTGACCAAGGTCTCGGTGGCTTTCGTGGTGTTCTGCCTGGCGGCCTCGTCGATCTATCTGGTCAACGACGTGCGCGACGTCGACGCCGACCGCGAGCACCCCACCAAGAGATTCCGCCCGATCGCCGCGGGTGTGGTGCCGGAGTGGCTGGCGTACACCCTGGCGCTGGTTCTCGGGGCGGGCTCGCTGGGGCTCGCGTGGTGGCTGACGCCGGACCTGGCGGTCGTGATGGCCGTCTACCTCGGCATGCAGCTTGCCTATTGTTTCGGTCTGAAACACCAAGCGGTGATGGACATCTGCATCGTGTCGTCGGCGTACCTGCTGCGCGCCATAGCCGGTGGCGCCGCCACCGGCATCCCGCTGTCGCAATGGTTCTTGCTGACCGCGGCGTTCGCGTCGCTGTTCATGGTGGCGGGCAAGCGGTACGCCGAGCTGCAGGTCGCCGAGCGCACCGGCGCCGCGATCCGCAAGTCCCTGGAGAGCTACACCAGCACCTATCTGCGGTTCGTCTGGACGATGTCGGCCACCGCCGTGGTGCTCTGCTACGGGTTGTGGGCGTTCGAGCGCGACCGCCACTCGGGATCGTGGTTCGCGGTGTCCATGGTGCCGTTCACCATCGCGATCCTGCGCTACGCCGTCGACGTCGACGGCGGGCTGGCCGGCGAGCCCGAAGACATCGCGCTGCGCGACCGGGTGTTGCAGCTGCTTTTCCTCGCGTGGATCGCGACGCTTGGAGCCGCCGTTGCCTTCGGTTAGCCCCGAACTGCAGGCCCTCAAAGCGCGCATGATGCGCAGCCGGCCGGCCATCAGGCGGTTGGGCTGGCCGGTGTTCCCTTACACGACCCTGGTGCGGGTCACCCTGTGGATCAGCGTGACGGTGGTCTCCGTCCTGTTCGCCTGGGGTGCTTGGCAGCGGCGCTGGATCGCCGACGACGGGCTCATCGTGTTGCGCACGGTGCGCAACCTGCTCGCCGGCAACGGGCCGGTCTTCAACCAGGGTGAGCGGGTGGAGGCCAACACCTCCACGGCCTGGACCTACCTGATGTACGCCGGCAGTTGGGTGGGCGGGCCGATGCGGATGGAATACGTGGCGCTCGCGCTGGCCCTGACGCTCTCGGTGCTGGGCGTCGCCCTGCTCATGCTGGGAGCCGCCCGGTTGTACGCACCCAGCCTGCGCGGCCGCAGGGCCGTCATGCTGCCCGCCGGCGCGTTGGTCTACGTCGCGCTTCCGCCCGCACGTGACTTCGCCACCTCCGGTCTGGAGAGCGGGCTGACGCTGGCTTACCTCGGGCTGCTGTGGTGGATGATGGTCTGCTGGGGCCAGCCGGTGCGGAACCGCCCGGATCACAAACTCTTCATCGGTGCGCTGGCGTTCGTGGCCGGTTTCAGCGTCTTGGTCCGGCCCGACCTGGCCCTGATGGGCGGGTTGGCCCTGATCATGATGCTGATCGCGGCGCGGACCTGGCGGCGCCGGGTGCTGATCGTGCTGGCCGGTGGGCTGCTGCCCGTCGGCTACGAGATCTTCCGGATGGGCTACTACGGCCTGCTGGTGCCCGGGACCGCGCTGGCCAAGGACGCGGCGGGCGACAAGTGGTCCCAGGGCATGATCTACCTGTCGAACTTCGACGCACCCTACGCGGTGTGGGTGCCGGTGGTGCTCCTCGTGCCGCTGGGGCTGCTGCTTCTCGCGGCGCGCCGCCGGCCGTCGTTTTTGCGGCCCGCCTTCGCCCCGAACTACGGGCGGGTGGCCCGGGCGGTTCAAAGCCCGCCCGCCGTCGTGGCTTTCGTTGTGGTGAGCGGCCTGCTGCAAGCGCTCTACTGGATCCGGCAGGGCGGCGACTTCATGCACGGGCGGGTGCTGTTGGCGCCGTTGTTCTGCTTGCTGGCCCCGGTCGCCGTGATCCCGCTGGCCATTCCGGATGGACAGGACTATTCGCGGGAGACGGGCTACTGGGTGGCCGGCGCGGCCGGCGCGCTCTGGCTGGGTGTGGCCGGTTGGTCGCTGTGGGCGGCGAATTCGCCGGGGATGGGCGACGACGCCACCCACGTCAGCTACTCCGGAATCGTCGACGAGCGGCGCTTCTACGCGCAGGCCACCGGGCACGCGCATCCGCTCACCGCCGCGGACTACCTGGGGTATCCCAGGATGGCGGCCATCCTGACGGCGCTCGACAACACTCCCGACGGGGCGTTACTGCTGCCGTCGGGAAATTACATCCAGTGGGACCTCGTGCCGATGGCGCAACCGGGGCCCGACAAGCAACCCCAAAAACCGCAGCACGCAGTGTTTTTCACCAACCTCGGCATGGTCGGCATGAATGTCGGGCTCGATGTCAGGGTGATCGACCAGATCGGACTGGCGAATCCGCTTGCGCAACACACGGAACGGTTGCAGCACGGCCGCATCGGGCACGACAAGAACCTCTTCCCGGACTGGGTGATCGCCGACGGTCCGTGGGTGAAGTTGTATCCCGGCATTCCGGGTTATCTGGACCAGCAGTGGGTCGCCGAGGCGGTGACCGCCCTCAAATGTCCCGAGACCGAGGCGGTGCTGAGTTCGGTGCGCGCACCGATGACCCCGCACAGGTTCCTGTCGAACCTGCTGCATTCCTATGAATTCACCAAATACCGGATAGACCGTGTGCCGCGCTACGAGCTGGCCAGATGCGGGCTGCCGGTGCCCGAAGAGGCCCCGCCGCCACCTCGCGAGTAAGCCCAGGGCAGAAGAATTTTCGACCAATCTCAAAATTGTCTTCAAGCCGGCCCCGTGAAAAATTGCCAGCAACATCACATTTGGGCCGTTACCAGCTGGCAATAAGGCTCAAGCACATGCGAAAACCCGGATTCCGGGGCGGGCGTTTCGCCTGGAAAGCGCCGGGTAAAGCGGGCCCAGTGAGGCTTTCGGTGGCCGCCTCGATGCGACCGGGCGCCGGAAGGTGTGGTTGACTACACGAGCACTGCTGCGCGGAGATCGTATGCAGTACGACCCAAAACATGACGCGCCCGGTTGACGGGCGCGCCGAGAAGGATGAGGAAGCAAGGATGACGCTTGTCGACAGGTTTCGCGGCGCCGTGGCAGGTATGCCGCGGCGGCTCGTGGTGGCGGCCGCTGGCGCGGCGCTGCTCTCGGGCCTGATTGGCGCCGTGGGGGGCTCGGCGACCGCTGGTGCCTTCTCGCGCCCCGGTCTGCCGGTGGAATACCTGCAGGTTCCTTCCGCGGGGATGGGCCGCGATATCAAGGTTCAGTTCCAAAGCGGTGGGGCCAACTCGCCCGCGCTGTACCTGCTCGACGGTATGCGCGCGCAGGACGACTTCAACGGCTGGGACATCAACACCCCGGCGTTCGAGTGGTACAACCAGTCCGGAATCTCGGTCGTCATGCCCGTCGGTGGCCAGTCCAGCTTCTACTCCGACTGGTACAAGCCCGCCTGCGGCAAGGCCGGCTGCACCACCTACAAGTGGGAGACCTTCCTGACCAGCGAGCTGCCCGCGTACCTGTCGGCGCAGAAGCAGGTCAGGTCGACCAACAACGCCGCCGTCGGTCTGTCGATGGCCGGGTCGTCGGCGCTGATCCTCGCCGCCTACCACCCGAACCAGTTCACCTACGCCGGCTCGCTGTCCGCGCTCCTGGACCCGTCGCAGGGCATGGGCCCGTCGCTGATCGGCCTGGCCATGGGTGACGCCGGTGGTTACAAGGCAGCCGACATGTGGGGTCCCAAGGAGGACCCGGCCTGGGCCCGCAACGACCCGTCGCTCCAGGTCGGCAAGCTGGTCGCCAACAACACCCGCATCTGGGTGTACTGCGGTAACGGCAAGCCGTCGGACCTCGGTGGCGACAACCTGCCCGCCAAGTTCCTCGAGGGTTTCGTGCGGACTTCCAACCTGAAGTTCCAGGACGCCTACAAAGCCGCCGGCGGCAACAACGCGGTGTGGAACTTCGACGCCAACGGCACCCACGACTGGCCCTACTGGGGCGCGCAGCTGCAGGCGATGAAGCCTGACCTGCAGTCGGCGCTGGGCGCCACCCCGGGCGCCGGGCCGGCCACGGCCGCCGCGGCTGCCGGGAACGGAACGAACGGCCAGGGCACCTAAGCCCACGAACAACGCGACTAACGGCGGAAACCCTTCGGGGTTTCCGCCGTTAGTTGTTTTGGTGTGTGATTTGTTTCACTACCCCGTGGGCGGGGGAACTACGGCGCTGGCTAATGTGCTCGTCAGCGACTAGACGATGGAGGGTGACATGAGGGTCGTGCGGGGTGCGTCAGCGCTTCTTCGGGTGTTCTCCGTAGCCGCGCTGGCGATCGGGCTGATCGGTGTGACCGTGGCGGGCGGACCGGCCGGCAAGGCGAGGGCGGCCGGTTACGAGAGCCTGATGGTGCCGTCGGCGGCGATGGGCCGCGACATCCCGGTGGCCTTCCTGGCCGGCGGACCGCACGCGGTGTATCTGCTGGACGCGTTCAACGCGGCCCCCGACGTGAGCAACTGGGTCACCGCGGGCAACGCGATGAACACGCTTGGCGGCAAGGGCATCTCGGTGGTGGCGCCCGCGGGCGGGGCCTGGAGCATGTACACGAACTGGGAGCAGGACGGCAGCAAGCAGTGGGACACCTTCCTGTCCAGCGAGCTGCCCAACTGGCTGGCCGCCAACAAAGGCCTGGCGCCGGGCGGCCACGCGGCCGTCGGCGCCTCGCAGGGCGGCTACGGCGCGATGGCGCTCGCCGCCTTCCACCCCGACCGCTTCGGCTTCGCCGGTTCGCTGTCCGGGTTCCTGTACCCGTCGAGCACCAACTACAACGGCGCGATCCTGGCCGGCCTGCAACAGTTCGGCGGTGTGGACGGTAACGGGATGTGGGGGGCCCCGCAGCTGGGCCGGTGGAAGTGGCACGACCCATACGTCCACGCGTCGCTGCTGGCGCAGAACAACACCCGCGTGTGGGTCTACAGCCCGACGAACATGGGTGGCGACGACGCCGCCATGATCGGCCAGGCGGGGGCGGCCATGGGCAGCTCCCGCGAGTTCTACCAGCAGTACCGCAGCAACGGCGGGCACAACGGTCACTTCGACTTCCCGGGCGGCGGCGACAACGGCTGGGGCTCCTGGTCGGGGCAGCTGGGCGCGATGTCGGGCGACATCGTCGGCGCGATTCGCTAAGCGGGTCGGCGCCGGGAGACGCGGGTCGCCGCCCGGCTGAGGTGGTCCTGCGAGCCGGTACCGTGTAGGGGGTGCAGCCGGGGGTCGGGAGGACCGCTTGGCTGCGATCCACCGACCTGCTAGCGGGAGACCATGGCCACCAACGCGCGGCGTAAGCGCCACCGAGCCCTCGCCTGGACCGCCGCCTTGGCGATGGCAGGGGTGGTGTTGTTGGTCATCGTGCTAGTGGTCGTCATGCTACGAGGCCGCGAATCCGCGCCCAGCGCGGTGCCGCCGGGCGTCTTGCCGTCGCCGTCCACGACCACCCACCCGCACAAACCCCGGCCCGCTTCGCAAGATGCGTCGTGCCCCGACGTCCAGCTGGTCAACGTCCCCGGCACCTGGGAGTCCGCGCCGCAGGACGATCCGCTCAACCCGATGCAATTCCCCAACGCGCTGCTGCACAGGGTGACCACGGCGATCACCCAGCAGTTCCCCGCGTCCCGGGTGCAGGAGTACACCACCCCTTACACCGCGCAGTTCCACAACCCGCTCAGCGGCGACACTCAGATGTCGTACAACGAAAGCCGCGCCGAGGGCACCCGCGCCACGGTCCAGGCGATGACGGACATGAACGCGAAGTGCCCGCTGACCAGTTACGTGCTGATGGGCTTCTCGCAGGGCGCGGTGATCGCCGGTGACATCGCCAGCGACATCGGCAACGGCCGCGGACCCGTCGACGACGACCTGGTGCTCGGTGTGACGTTGATCGCTGACGGTCGCCGCCAGCCCGGCGTGGGCAACGACATCGGGCCCAATCCGCCCGGGCAGGGCGCCGAGGTCACGCTGCACGAAGTGCCCGTGCTCTCCGGGCTGGGCTTGACGATGACCGGCGCGCGGCCCGGCGGGTTCGGCGCGCTCAACGACAAGACCAACGAAATCTGCGCTCCGGGTGACCTCATCTGCGCCGCGCCGGACGAGGCGTTCAGCGTGGCCAACCTGCCCAATACCCTTAACACCCTGGCCGGCGGTGCCGGGCAGCCCATCCACGCGTTGTACGCGACCACGCAGTTCTGGAACCTGGACGGGCAGCCGGCCACCGATTGGACGTTGAACTGGGTTCAAGGACTGATCGCCAACGCGCCGCACCCCAAACATGGATGACCCGGCCGCGGGACACAGCCATCAGGAGCCCGTTGCCGGTGCAGATCAGCGGTACCTTGTGATTTGGTGTGCTGCGGCCCGCCCCTTAACATTAAGAGGAATTTAAGAGCTATAACACTTTGTTGCGGACCCGATCCTGGTGGAAGCCGGCCTGGGATGAACAGGGGGCCGGCGCCCGCGGCGCCGCGCGAGGACTGGCCCGCGTAGAAATGGAAGCCGTCGGCCTGGCCGACCGAAGGACAGCTAGCCGGCGTACCGCCGGCCTGAAACAGGTGTGACAGGAGAGCGGAATGCCGTACCACAACCCGTTCATCGTGAATGGAAAGATCAGGTTCCCGGACAACACCAACCTGGTCAAGCACGTTGAGAAGTGGGCGAGGGTGCGCGGCGACAAGCTGGCCTACCGTTTCATCGACTACTCCACCGAGCGCGACGGGGTGTATCGCGACATCGTCTGGAGCGACTTCAGCGCCCGCAACCGGGCGGTGGGCGCCCGGCTGCAGCAGGTCACCCAGCCCGGTGACCGCATCGCCATCCTGTGCCCCCAGAACCTGGACTACCTCATCGCCTTCTTCGGCGCGCTGTACGCCGGCCGGATCGCGGTGCCGCTGTTCGACCCGGGCGAGCCGGGCCACGTGGGCCGGCTGCACGCCGTGCTCGACGACTGCACGCCGTCGACCATCCTGACCACCACCGAGGCCGCGGAAGGCGTCCGCAAATTCATCCGCGCACGCGCCGCCAAGGAACGGCCCCGCGTGATCGCCGTCGACGCGGTGCCCAACGAGGTCGCGTCCACCTGGGTCGAGCCCGAGGCCGACGAGAACACGATCGCCTACCTGCAGTACACCTCCGGCTCCACCCGTACCCCGACCGGCGTGCAGATCACGCACCTGAACCTGCCCACCAACGTGCTGCAGGTGCTCAACGGCCTCGAAGGCAAGGAAGGGGACCGCGGCCTGTCCTGGCTGCCCTTCTTCCACGACATGGGCCTGATCACTGCGCTGCTGTCGCCGGTGCTCGGTTACAACTTCACGTTCATGACCCCGGCCGCGTTCGTGCGCCGGCCCGGCCGGTGGATCCGGGAGATGGCCCGCAAGCCCGAAGACGCCCCGGACAGCGAGGTCATCACCGTCGCGCCGAACTTCGCGTTCGAGCACGCCGCGGTGCGCGGCGTGCCCAAGGACGGCGAGCCGCCTCTGGACCTGAGCAACGTCAAGGCGATCCTCAACGGCAGCGAGCCGGTGTCCCCGGCGTCGATGCGCAAGTTCTACGACGCGTTCAAGCCTTATGGCCTGCGCGAGACCGCGATCAAGCCTTCCTACGGTCTGGCCGAGGCCACGCTGTTCGTGTCCACCACGCCTATGGACGAGGCGCCCACGGTCATCCACGTCGACCGCGACGAGCTGAACAAGCAGCGCTTCGTCGAGGTGGCCTCCGATTCGCCCAAGGCCGTCGCACAGGTTTCCGCCGGCATCATCGGCGTCGACGAGTGGGCCGTCATCGTCGATCCCGACACCGCCAGTGAGCTGCCCGACGGGCAGATCGGCGAGATCTGGTTGCACGGTAACAACATGGGCACCGGCTACTGGGGCAGGGAAGACGAGACCACCGAGACCTTCCGCAACATCCTCAAGTCGCGCATCAGCCAGTCGCACGCCGAGGGCGCCCCGGACGACGGCATGTGGGTGCGCACCGGCGATTACGGCACCTACCACAAGGGCCACCTCTATATCGCGGGCCGGATCAAGGACCTCGTCATCATCGACGGCCGCAACCACTACCCGCAGGACCTCGAGTACTCGGCCCAGGAGGCCAGCCGCGCCCTGCGCACCGGCTACGTGGCCGCGTTCTCCGTTCCGGCCAACCAGCTGCCGCAGGTGGTGTTCGACAACCCGCACACCGGCCTCAAGCACGACCCCGACGACAGCTCCGAGCAGCTGGTGATCGTGGCCGAGCGTGCCCCCGGCACGCACAAGCTGGACTACCAGCCGATCGCGGACGAAATCCGGGCGGCCATCGCCGTCCGCCACGGGGTCACCATCCGCGACCTGCTGCTGGTGCAGGCGGGAACGATCCCGCGTACCTCGAGCGGCAAGATCGGGCGCCGCGCGTGCCGCGCCGCCTACCTCGACGGCAGCCTGCGTAGCGGCGTCGGATCGCCGACGGCCTTCGCCGGGGCTAACGACTGAATTCAGGAACCATGGCTGACACAGACGAACCTCAGGAGAACTCGCCCGCCAAGAAGACCGAGCTCACAGTCCCCGAGATGCGCGCGTGGCTGCGCAACTGGGTGGGCCGGGCCGTCGGCAAGTCGCCGGACGACATCGACGAGTCGGTGCCCATGGTCGAGCTCGGCCTGTCGTCGCGCGACGCCGTAGCGATGGCCGCCGACATCGAGGACATGACCGGTGTCACCCTGTCGGTCGCGGTGGCCTTCCAGCACCCGACCATCGAGTCGCTGGCCACCCGGATCATCGAGGGCGAGCCGGAGCTCGACACCTCGGGTGACGACGTTTCCGACTGGACGCGCAACGGCCCGGCCGAGCGCGTCGACATCGCGATCGTGGGCCTGTCGACCCGGCTGCCGGGGGACATGAACAGCCCCGACGAGACGTGGCAGGCGCTCATGGAGGGCCGCGACGCCATCACCGACCTGCCGGAGGGCCGCTGGGCGGAGTTCCTCGAAGAGCCGCGGCTCGCCGAGCGGATGGCCAAGGCCCGCACCCGTGGCGGCTACCTGAAGGACATCAAGGGCTTCGACTCCGAGTTCTTCGCGGTGGCCAAGACCGAAGCCGACAACATCGACCCGCAGCAGCGGATGGCGCTGGAGCTGACCTGGGAAGCGCTCGAACACGCCCGCATCCCGGCGTCGAGCCTGCGCGGCGGGTCCGTCGGCGTGTACGTCGGTGTCTCCAACAACGACTACAGCTTCCTGGCGGTGTCCGACCCGACCGTCGCGCACCCCTACGCCATCACCGGCACCGCGACGTCGATCATCGCCAACCGGGTCTCCTACTTTTACGACTTCCGCGGTCCGTCCGTGGCCGTCGACACCGCCTGCTCGAGCTCGCTGGTGGCCGCCCACCAAGCGGTCCAGGCGCTGCGCAACGGCGAGTGCGACGTGGCCGTCGCCGGCGGCGTCAACGCGCTGATCACGCCGGTGGTCACCCTCGGCTTCGACGAGATCGGCCAGGTCCTTTCGCCCGACGGCCGGATCAAGTCGTTCTCCTCCGACGCCGACGGCTACACCCGGTCCGAGGGCGGCGGCATGCTGGTGCTCAAGCGCGTCGACGACGCCCGCCGCGACGGCGACCAGATCCTCGCCGTGATCGCGGGCAGCGCGGTCAACCACGACGGCCGGTCCAACGGCCTGATCGCCCCCAACCAGGACGCGCAGGCCGACGTGCTGCGCCGGGCCTACAAGGACGCCGGCATCGATCCCCGCAACGTCGACTACATCGAGGCGCACGGCACCGGCACCGTCCTCGGCGACCCGATCGAGGCCGAGGCGCTGGGCCGCGTCGTCGGCCGGGGCCGCCCCGCCGATCGCCCGGCGCTGCTGGGCGCGGTGAAAACCAATGTGGGCCACCTGGAGTCGGCGGCCGGCGCGGCCAGCATGGCAAAGGTGGTGCTGGCGCTGCAGCACGACAAGCTGCCGCCGTCGATCAACTTCGCCGGCCCCAGCCCCTACATCGACTTCGACGCGATGCGCCTGAAGGTGGTCGACCAGCCCACCGACTGGCCGCGCTACGGCGGCTACGCCCTGGCCGGGGTGTCCAGCTTCGGCTTCGGTGGCGCCAACGCCCACTTGGTGGTGCGCGAGGTCTTGCCCCGTGACGTCATCGAGCGGGAGCCGGAGCCGGCGCCCGAACCGCAGGCGGCCGCGGAAACCGCCGAGGCCCCCACCATGGAAAGCCACGCGCTGCGGTTCGACGATTTCGGCAACATCATCCCGGATGCCGAGGCGCCCGAGGAGGACGAGTACGAGCTGCCGGGCGTCACCGACGAGGCGCTGCGGCTCAAGGAGATCGCGCTCGAAGAGCTCGCGGCGAAAGAAGCGGCGGAGCCGACCAAGCCCCTGATCCCGCTCGCCGTGTCGGCGTTCCTGACCTCGCGCAAGAAGGCCGCGGCCGCCGAGCTCGCGGACTGGCTGGAAAGCCCGGAGGGCCAGGCGTCGTCCCTGGAATCGGTCGGCCGGGCGCTGTCGCGGCGCAACCACGGCCGTTCCCGCGCGGTCGTGCTGGCCCACGACCACGAGGAGGCCATCAAGGGTCTGCGCGCCGTCGCCGAGGGCAAGCAGCGGCCGGGCGTGTTCAGCGTCGACGGGCCCGTGACCAACGGACCGGTCTGGGCGATGGCCGGCTTCGGCGCGCAGCACCGCAAGATGGGGAAGAACCTCTACCTGCGCAACGAGGTCTTCGCGGAGTGGATCGAGAAGGTCGACGCGCTGATCCAGGATGAGCGCGGTTACTCGGTGCTCGAGCTGATCTTGGACGACTCGCACGAGTACGGCATCGAGACGTCCAATGTGGTGATCTTCGCGATCCAGATCGCGCTCGGCGAATTGCTCAAGCACCACGGTGCCAAGCCCGCCGCGGTGATCGGGCAGTCCCTCGGCGAACCCGCGTCCGCCTACTTCGCCGGCGGGCTGTCGCTGGCCGACGCCGCCCGGGTCATCGCGTCGCGCTCGCACCTGATGGGTGAGGGCGAGGCGATGCTGTTCGGCGAGTACATCCGGTTCATGGCGCTCGTCGAGTACTCCGCCGACGAGCTCAAGACGGTGTTCGCCGACTTCCCGGGCCTGGAGGTGTGCGTCTACGCGGCGCCCACCCAGACCGTCATCGGCGGCCCGCCCGAACAGATCGACGCGATTGTCGCCCGGGCCGAGGCCGAGGGCCGCTTCGCCCGCAAGCTGCAGACCAAGGGCGCCGGTCACACCTCGCAGATGGACCCGCTGCTCGGCGAGTTCTCCGCGGAGTTGCAGGGCATCGAGCCGATGACGCCCACCGTGGGGATCTTCTCGACGGTGCACGAGGGGACCTACGTCAAACCCGACGGCGAGCCGCTCCACGACGTCGCCTACTGGGTCAAGGGGATGCGGCACTCGGTGTACTTCACGCACGGCGTCCGCAACGCCGTGGACAGCGGGTTCACCACCTTTTTGGAGCTGGCGCCCAACCCGGTGGCGCTGATGCAGATCGGCTTGACCACCGCCGCGGCCGGGTTGCACGACGCGCAGCTGATCCCGACGCTGGCCAAGAAGCAGGACGACGTCGAGGCGATGATCGCGGCCATGGCCCAGCTCTACGTCTACGGCCACGACCTGGACATCTGGACGCTGTTCAGCCGGGCGTCCGGTCCCGAGGACTACGCCAACATTCCGCCGACCCGGTTCAAGCGCAAGGAGCACTGGCTGGACGTGCACTTCGCGCACGGCAGCAGCTCGGTGCTCATGCCGGGCAACCACGTCGCGCTGCCTGACGGCCGCCAGCTGCGCGTCCGGAAGGACCTCTGCCGCAGCGGCTTTCACCAACGCGGGCAGGTCCGTCAGGCCGCGGGGGTTGTACTCCCAGACGTGGCGGCCGTCAGGCAGCGCGACGTGGTTGCCCGGCATGAGCACCGAGCTGCTGCCGTGCGCGAAGTGCACGTCCAG
>NZ_LZJJ01000180.1:0-2037 GCF_001667625.1 Mycobacterium sp. E1715 | reverse complement strand
CCGGTCGCCGAACGCACCGAGGGACCCACTCCCGAGGAAGTCGTTGCCTTGATGGGCTCCATGTGGGGAACGGGGGAGTTGCAACATGTGATGAATCCGGACATGCCGTGGAACGAGGAGATCCGAGCAACGTGGGCACGACTGGAACGCCTTGCGGCGAGCCCGGGAACCGTCGCGCAGATGTTTCCACTGCTGATCGAATTGGATGTGCGGGCGGTCCTACCGACAATCCGCGTGCCGACCCTGGTCGTTCAGCACGCAGACAATGCGTTGCTTGCGTCGGCCTCGGGCGAGTACATAGCGGATCACATACCGGGGGCAAAGTACGTTGAGCTTCCAGGCCGCAACATGCACCACTGGGTCGAGCCTTGGCGCGCGTCCTTTCAGGAGGTGGCGAAATTCCTGACCGGTCACCAAGCCGATGTCGCTGATGATCGTGTGCTTGCCACGGTGCTCTTCACCGACATCGTGGACTCGACGCGCCGCGCTGCGGAGATGGGTGACCGTGACTGGCACGCGCTGCTTGATGCGCATGATGCCGTCGTGCGGTCGCAACTGGCCCGGTTTCGCGGCCGCGAGGTGAACACATCCGGCGACGGGTTTCTGGCGATGTTCGACGGCCCGCAGCGAGCGATCCGCTGCGCCATGGCGATTCGCGACGCGGTGCAGGCGCTGGGCATCGAGGTGCGTGCCGGGTTGCACACCGGCGAGTGCGAGGTCCGCGGTGATGACATCGGCGGGATCGGGGTGCACATCGGGGCGCGCGTGAGTGCACTTGCAGGCGCGAACGACGTGCTGGTATCCAGCACGCTGCGCGACCTCGTGATCGGGTCAGGGCTGGAGTTCGAGGACCGCGGCACACATCAGCTCAAGGGAGTGCCCGGCGAGTGGCGCCTGTTCGCCGTCGCTTCCAGGTAAGACCGCTGCTGGGGGTCGTCAGAATGGTGGCGGATCGTCATCGCTGTCGGGTGGGGCCGGCCCGCTGTAGCTCATCGATTCGGCTCGCCCGGCCATGCGGGCTTGGTGGTTGTCGCGGCGTTCGACGGCTACCCGGGTGGCGCGGTCTTGGCTGCGGGTGCGGCGGCGGCGGGGCATCATCGCGCTGCGCTGGCCGCAGTAGTCTTGGGGCGGGGGGTCGGCCTCGGCGGCCGGTATGGCGCCGGTGGCGTGGCAGAGGCTGGGGAACAGCAGGGCGCTGCCCGGGGTGGTGACGTAGGTGCGTCCGGCCGGGGAGGTCAAGATCAGGGTGCCGTCGGGCAGCTGCTGTTCGGTCCAGCCCCAAAATGTCTTCACCAAATGGTGTGTGCGGCAATAACACTTCAGGTTGCTGGCATGGGTGGGCCCACCGGCGCTGTAGGGGATGGTGTGGTCGAGGTCGCAGGCCATCGCCGGGCAGTCACAGCCCGGCCAGCGGCACGTCAAATCCCGGCACCGCACGAAATCGGCCAACGCTTGGCGAGGGCACATAGCCCGGCTCGGGCGGCGCGTCCCCGGGATGAATTAGCGGCACCAGCTTGGCCGCGGCGGCCAACTCGGCCACCAGCTCCGGTGGGATCAGGCCGTCGGCCCGCAGTTCACTGGCCATCCCCACCCCGCGATCCAGGGCGGCTTGCTCGGCGAGCACGTGAATCACCACCGCACCGGCCGCCGGCCGGGCGCCGGCCGCGCAGTCCGGGCGCCCGCAGCGACAGCCCAGCCGCTCGGCCCCGCCGGCCAGCGCGCCCAACGCATCCGCGCGGCGCTGCTCGCGGCTGCGCGGATCGTGGGCACACACCGTGGCCGCCAACGCATCCAGCCGCTTCTCCAGCGCATGCGCATCCAGGCTGTAGAGGGTGCCCTCGATGCGGGCCAATCCCTCCCCCATCTCACCGATCCACACCTCGCGCCCCGCAACATGCCGCCGGCGGCGCCGCACCGCATCGGCATCGGCCTTCCGCCACCACCTTGTCCACCTGCGCACCCAACCGGCCCTGGCTCATCGAGGGCCAGCGCGCCACGTTCGCCGCCAGCTGCGCGTCCACGGCCGCCAACACCTCA
>NZ_LZJJ01000179.1:0-1315 GCF_001667625.1 Mycobacterium sp. E1715 | reverse complement strand
CCACCACGATGAACGGCCAGACCGGAACCCCCGAGTCCCGGCCCCCGGCCGTGCCACCTGCGGCCGGTGGTCCCGGCGTGCCCGTGCCGGAGACCGTCAACCGAAACGACCAGGATCCGGAGACCACGTGGCCGTCCGCGGACGTGACCCGATAGTTCACCGTGTACGTGCCGGCCGGGCCCAGCGGCCGCAAGCCGATGCCGACGACCGCGCCGTGGACCGTCGGGTCGCCGGCGGACCACACATTGCCGTCGGGCCCGACGACGGTCATGGCCGCGAACGTGGTCTGCAGCTGTTCGTTGAACGTGGCGCTCACGCGCTCTGGCCCCGCCGCGAGGACCGCGTTGTCGGCCGGATCGGTGGCCACCCGGGCGGCATGGGCCGACGCCTCCGGCGCGGTCATCGTCGCGATCAGCCAGAGGGCACCGACGCATGCGGCAATCGCCAACCGCCTCATGCCCGGCGGCGGATCAGTCCGAGGCAGACTCCCAGCGCGGCCACGACCAGGGCCCCGCCGCCCAACATCCGGGCGGTGTTGTCCGCGGGTTTGGGCGGAGGCCCGGACACCTGGTCGGCCGGCGTGACAGAAGACGGATGGTGGCCGTGGGATGCCGCCGGTCCGACGGCAAGTGTCAGCGTGGGCGCCGGGTGCTCCGGCTCACCACCGCCCGGCAGCGGCGGCTGGTCCCACTTGACGACCGTGCCGTCGGAATAGGTCTGCGTGGCCGGGAAACTGACGGTGTCGGTATCGGGCAGCTTCATCGAGACGCGGAACAGCGCGAACTGGTCAGCCCCGATGCCGCCTCCTGGCGCGGCCGTCCACGTCACCGAGCGCACGGCGCCCGATGCCGCGTCACGGTCCAGCCTGGCCGTCCACCCCGGGGCGGTTTCGGTGCTGGCCGCGGCCACGTCGGGCAGGGCGACGCTCAGCGCGGTGGTCAGTGCGCCCGTGTTCGATTCGTTGGGGACCTGGAAGGTGACGATCGCCATGGCGCCGCGCAGCGCGTTGTCGCTGCTGGCGTGGACGTGGGCCCACGCCGCCGGAAGCTGTGCGGCCGAGACGGCGTAGAGGGTGAGGGCGGCGGCCACCGCGACCGGGACGCGGGAGACCCGCGCTCGGATCGGCATGCCGGGCCGCCGCATTCGGTTGATCAGCTCAACCCGAGCCGGGCCATCAGGTCCGCCTCGATCCCGTCGAGCTGCGCCGCGATCGCCGCGTGCGCCGCCCGGCGGCGCGTGGCCGGCATGTTCTCCGCGGCGGTGACAGCCGCCGACAGGTCGGTGAGCCGCTCGGTGATGGCCGACGCGAACTGCC
>NZ_LZJJ01000178.1:0-4061 GCF_001667625.1 Mycobacterium sp. E1715 | reverse complement strand
CCGCGTCGTCATACCCGCCCACGTCGACGGCTGGGCCCACTTCAGCGAGGGCGCCGGCGAATTCGCGGCGGCCTTCGACCAGGCCGGGATCGGCGACCGGCTGCGGGTCGCCCCGCACGGAGAGTGGATCGACCTATAGCCGTCCCTCGACCCGCAGATCGGGGTGCACCCAGTCGGGTGAACGGCGCTCCTTGAACGCGCGGAAACCCTCGCGGGCCTCGGCGTCGCTGAGGCTGCTGGTCATGCCGATGCGGTCATAGAGACCCAGGTAGCTGTCGATGCTCGACTTGATCACGCCGCGGGCCCGCGGCGCGGTCCGACAACACTGCGCGAGTAGCTCTTTCGCGGTGTCCAGCAGGTCCTCGTGCGGCACGACGCGGGTGACCAGGCCCCAGTCCAGGGCCTCCGCGGCGGTCAGCACCCGCCCGGTGAACATCAGGTCGCGGGTGCGCACCGGCCCGATGACGCGGGTGAGCATCTGGCTGTAGTAGGTGTCGGCGTAGCCGCGGAACAGCTCGGGGACGCGGAAGGTGGCCCGTTCGCTGACGATCGACAGGTCGCTGCACAGCGCGATCTGGAACCCGCCGCCCTGGCACAGGCCGTTGACCGCGGAGACGACGGGTTTGGCCGACGTGCGCACCGTGTCAAACGGCGTGACGTCCATGCCCAGCGCGCCGCCGAAGGTGATCCAGTTGTCGGTGGCTCCCCCGCCGCCCATGTCACCGCCGGGCGCGAACACGTCCCCGGTCCCGGTGATCAGCAGCCCGGCCAGGTCCGGGTCCTCCGCGACACGTCCGACGGCGTAACGGATCCCGAAGTACATCGCGGGACTCAGGGCGTTGCGCGCTTCGGGGCGGTCGATGGTGCACACCGCGATCGACCCGTGCCGCTCGAGGGTGAGATACGGCGTGCCGAGCCAATCCCCCTCCGGCGGGCGGGGGGTGTCGTGCTGGGCCGGGGGAACCTGGGCCACGGGATTCCTCTCATCGGTCGCTACTGTCGCTCTTACAGTAGCCGCCACGACCTACAGGTACGGCAGCGTGGCCGTCGCGCTGGCCACGGACGCGTCGTCGATCAGGGTGGCCAGTTGGTTCTGCAGCGCGGTCGTGGCCTCGCCCACCGGCTTGTCGCAGAACCGGCATCGAGCGGTGAACCTGGGCTGGTCGTCTTCGTCCGGCCAGAAGCGGCGGGGCCCCACTTGGGCGCCCGGGTCGAAGGCGACCGCCTGATGGGGGGCCTCCTTGAGCAGCCTCCCGACGGGATGGCCTTGTGGGCACTCGAGTTTCAGGATTGCGATGCCTTCTTGGTTGCCTACCATGCTCCACCGTCCTTTGTGTGTGTTGTCTGCCGTCAGCCGAGGCCGGCGTCGATGAGCAGCCGCGGCAATCCGTGTTGGGTGCACTGGGCACGCACCAGCGCGAGGTCGTCGTCGGCGGGACGTCCGGCGGCGGTGAGGGTTTCGACCAGCAGCAGGCGGGCCTGCAGGTTCGCCAGCGGCCGGGCGGCCGCGTCGATGCCGGCCAGCAGCGCGACGGCGTTCCGGCATGCCCGGTCGCGGTCGTCTCGGGCGCGGCTTCGGGCGAGCAGCCGGATGCCGGAGGCCGCGTCGAGCTCGGCGGTGACGGTGGCGATCCCGTTCCCGTCCCGGGGCACGTCGCCGGCGGTCCGCAGCCGGTCGGCCTCCGAGGGTTCGAGTTTCAGCCCCAGCCTGACCCGCTCGTGGTTGATGGCGGCCGCCAGGCGCGGCAGCCGCAGCTTCTCGGCCACCGCCATCCCGGCGTCGAGGCGGCCGATCGCCTCGTCGCGATCGCCCTGCGCGGCTTTGACTTTGGCGCCGACGACGTAGCGAGCAGCCAGGTAGTCCACCCCGCCGCCTTCCGGACCGAGGTGATAGCTCTCCTCCAGCAGCGCGGCCGACTCGTCCAATTCGCCTGTCTCGTAGAGCAATTCGCCGAGCACCGCGCCGGCGATGCGGGCCGCGTAGGAGTGCGAGCCCACGGCCGAACCGATCTCGAAACCCTCGCGGAACTTGCGCAGCGCGAGCGGGATGTCGAGCCGCTGGCGGGCTGCGATGCCGGCCCAGCTGCACGAGTAGACGGCGCCCACCGCGCCGACCTGCTCGTTGAAGGGCTCCGCCCACGCCAGGAGTCGCTGCGCGGCCGGCAGATCGAAGCGGTAGATCGCCGCGAACGCCAACGCGGTGGCGGCGGCCTGCGGCAGCACGGGACGCAGCTCGTCCGCGCGGGACACAACGTCGGCCAACAGTTCCTCCAGCCCGTCGGTCCGGTCGGCATAGATCTCGGCCACCGCCCGCACCACGCTGGCTTCCAGGGTCAGGTCCGCGCGCCTCGCCTCTGGCAGGTCCGCCCTGGCCAGCGCGACGGTGAAGCGCTCCAGCGCGGCCTCGGTGGCCTCGCTGCGGTGCAGCAGGATGTTGGCCCACGCCGACGCGAGCTGCAACAGCGGCCGGGAGACCACGAGCTGCTGGGGCAGCTTCTCGACCAGGCCCAGGAACGTCGTCATGCGGGACTGGTTGATCAGCGCCCTGGTCTCCAGGCGCTCGACCAGGTCGACCGCGTGCGCGGTCTCCCCCGCGGCCAGCGCGTGGTCGACGGCCTCGCTGATGTGGTCGTGCTCGGCGAACCACTCCGAGGCCGTGTGGTGCAGCTCGGCAAGACGATCGGGATCGTCGCGCTCGAGCCGGCGCCGCAAGAACCCCGCGAACATCTGGTGGTAGCGAAACCATCGCGGGGCATGATCAATGCGGCGCAGGAACAGGCCGCGCCGCTCGATGTCCTCGAGAATGGCGTGCCCGCCGCCGACTTCGGCCAGCACCGATGCCAGCTCACCGCAGATTCGTTCGGTGATCGAGGTCGCCATCATGAACTCGACCAGCTCGGGCTCCAGGGTGTCCAGGACGTTCTCGGCGAGGAATTCTTCGACCGCCTCGTCGTCGCCGGCCATGCGGCTGACCAGGTCGCCTGCGTCGCCGCCGCCCCGCAGGGACAGCGTCGCCAGTTGCAGGGCGGCGACCCAGCCGTCCGTCGAAGCGGTCAGCGCCGCCACGTCCTCTCCGGCCAGCTGCAGCCCCGCGACGTCATTGAGCAGGGACCGCGCCTCGTCATTGTCGAAACGCAGCTTCTCGCAATCGATTTCGACCAGCTCGTCGCGGACTCGCAGCTTGCTCAACGTCACGGCGGGGCGCGACCAGCTGGTCACGACGATCTGCAGGTGATCACCCCCGTGCTCGATCAGGAAGCGCAGGGCGTCGATCGCTTGGGGGTCGGACACCCGCTGCCAGTCGTCGACGACCAGGGTGATCGGTTCCCCGAGGTCGTCGATCGCGTCGATCAGCGAGGTCAACACGTAGCGGGTCGCCTCGTCGCCGCGCTGTTCGAGCATCTGCTCGAGCGGTTCGGCGAGGGCGGGACGCACCCGCCGGATCGCGGCGAGCAGGTGGGCGAGGAACCACACCACGTTGTTGTCGTCGTCGTCCACCGTCAGCCAGGCCACCGTCACGCCGGCGGCGGTCAGTTCGGCGCGCCACTGGGCCACCAGGGTGGTCTTGCCGTATCCCGACGGCGCGTGCAAGAGGATCAGCCGCCGGCGCCCGGCCTCGCGGAGCAGCGCCATCAAGCGGTCGCGCGGGACGAGCGATCGAGTCGAGGCGGGGGGACGGAATTTCGTCGCCGGCGCCG
This sequence comes from Mycobacterium sp. E1715, assembly GCF_001667625.1. NCBI lineage: Bacteria > Bacillati > Actinomycetota > Actinomycetes > Mycobacteriales > Mycobacteriaceae > Mycobacterium > Mycobacterium sp. E1715. The sequence continues at coordinate 363 of NZ_LZJJ01000178.1, read as the reverse complement.
GCGGCGTCGACGCGGTTTCGCGAGCGCGGTATGCGGCCGCCGGGACTGTCGATCCCGCCAGGTCTACCGGCACGACCATGGTGTCGACGGGGATCCGGTGACGGCGTTGCGCCTCGCGCAACTGCTCGCCGTATTCGAGCGCGGTGACCGGCCGGCGCGTGGGGTCGCGCGTCATGCCGGTCTCGATCACGGCGATGACGTCGCCGGGCACGCCCCGTTCCGTCAGCATTTCGGTAACCGACCGGCCCATCGGCGGGTGGCCGGTCAGCGCGCAGAACAGCGTCGCGGCCAGCGAGTAGACGTCGGAACCGGTTGTCGGCGTGGCGCCTTCGAGTAGCTCCGGCGCGATGAACGCGGGGGAAC
>NZ_LZJJ01000177.1:0-18718 GCF_001667625.1 Mycobacterium sp. E1715 | reverse complement strand
CGCCGCCGCCCTGGGGGAGCTGCCCGATCGAGGCCGGCGCATCGTCGTCGTCGGCCTCTTCCTGCTGTCCGGCGCGGTGATCCTGCTGTGCGCCAAGCCGTTCGCCGACAACTTGGTCGCCGCGGGCACCGAGCTGGGCATCGATCGTTTCCTGCTGGTCCAGTGGCTCGCCCCGCTGGCCTCCGAAGCGCCGGAGTTCATCGTCGCCACCATCTTCGCCGCCCGGGGCAAGGGCACGGCGGCCATCGCCACCCTGATCTCCTCGAAGGTCAACCAGTGGACGTTGCTGATCGGATCGCTGCCGATTGCCCACCTCCTCGGCGGCGGCGGCTTCGCACTGCAGCTCGACCCGCGCCGGACAGCAGGAAGAGGCCGACGACGACGATGCGCCGGCCTCGATCGGGCAGCTCCCCCAGGGCGGCGGCGGTCCCGATCAGGTCGGGTTCCTCCACGTCGCCGTGGCCGATCTTGTACAGGTAGAAGCCGAACCAGGCCAGCAGCGCGAGCCCGAGGCCGAAATGGATCTGGCCGCTCGCCGGGATCGCGAAGGCGATGATGCCGGCGATCAGCAGGAACCCGAGTTCGACGCGATTGGTCGGCTGCAGCGCCAGACCGGTGGCGTTCTTCGCGCCGGCCTTGCGGGCCACGACGATGCTCACCAGCACCACAACCGGCCAACCCAAACCCATCAGCAACCGGTTCGAGCCCGTCATGTTGGCCGCGGCGTACTGCGTGTACTCGGCGTTGTGGCCAGAGACGTAGGCGTAGTAGAGGTCGACCGCGTATTCGGGCAGCACCGCGATCAACGCCAGGATCGCCGTCGCCAGCCCGCCGGAGACATCGATCTGCGCGGTCTCCGCGGCCCAGGCCAGCAAGAAACTGGCCGACACGACCGCGGCGCCGTAGATCAGCAGGGCGGCGACTGGGTCGGGGTGCAACCCAACGATGCGGATGACCACCGCGGGGGCCACGAACGCCGCGGTGATCAATCCCGAGCGCGTCAGGGTGCGACGTCGCGACCGTTCTGCCGTCGCGGTGGCGCCCGCGGGCCTGTCGGTGGCGAGCATCGTCATCCTTCGATCGGGAGGGGTGGCGAATGGAGCGGCTGCTCCGCCTGGATTAGCCATGCCTAACGCCTCCCTAAACTACCCGCGAAGCGCGTCACCAGCAACGTCGTTGATCGGCGGAGCGTGGACGCACGCTGACGCATCTTTGCTGGCCAGGCGCGCGCCTGCGAAAAGTTAGGCAGGCCTGATCTCGAAGTTTGGCAAACCTTGCGAAGCGCAATCCATCCCCATGCAGTACGACGGCCCGCGAGCGGGGGAGGTTGCGACTAAGTGTCCGGCCCCATGGCCGCCGCCGCGGCCTGGGCGAACAGTTCGACGGCCTGGTTGCGGGTTAGCGACGCCAGCATTTGTTCGGCGGCGCGCATCATGTCGCCGACCATCAGTGTCGGCCCGTTGTCGAGGTTCCCGAACGCCTCGGCGATCACGTCGGTCACGGCGGCAGCGCCCGGCGGCACCTCGTCGAGCGACCCGATCTGTCCGCGGCTGTGCTCGAGTTGCCGCAACGCGGGGGTATCGGTCTTGCCCAGGATGAGGCCCAGGACGTCGACGCCCTTGTCGTGCAACTCGGCCCAGAGCGCTTCGGCGAACACCATGTCGAACGCCTTCGTCGCGCCGTAGGCGACCATGTTGGCCCCACCGGCCAGGCCGGCGCCGGACCCGAACAACACGATGCCGCCGCGGCCCCGCTCGACCATGGGACCGGCGAAGTGGTGGCACAACTGCATCGGCACCATGCAGTTGCGCTGCACCATCGCCTCGGCCACTCCGACCGGATTGGCCAGGAACGGCTCGAAGTTCGGGTCGGCGCCCGCGCAGTACACCAGGAAGCCCACCTCCAGGTCGCCGGTCGCCGCCGCGATCGCCGCCGCCGCGCCCGGTTCGGCGAGATCGATGGCGAGGGTGCGGGTGGACACCGACGTGTCGCCGCGGATCGCGGCCGCGACTTCGTCCAGGACGGCGTGCCGGCGGGCGATCAGCACGACGTTGACGCCCCGCTCGGCGAGCCCGCGCGCGAAGGCCGCGCCCACCCCGTCCGAGGCGCCGGCCACCAGCGCCCAGGGCCCGTACTTGGTTGCGAACGTCATCTAAGGGCTCCCGAATGTGGTGATGCGCACCGAAGTGAACCGACGCCGCGCAATACGCCAACCATCCCCGGTCCGCACGATCTCGTCGTCGTAGAAACCCCATGCGTTCACGCCGGATTGGTTGTCGCCGAACATGATCACCGCATCGACATAGGTGCGGGCCGATGCGTTGTCGCCGTTGACCGTGATGGCGTGGTTGGTCAGGCGGTGCAGGGTATGCCCGGCCGGCGCGTGGGTCATATCCATGAACTCCGTGACGGCGTCGACACCGGTCCACGACCCGATCTCCCCGTAGTCGAGCTCGCAGTCCGCGGTGAACACGGTGCGAAACAGCGGCCAGTCGCGCCGGTCTATCCCGGTGGCGTACCGCACCAGCAGCTCGGAGATGTCCTGGCGGTCTTCGCGTTCGGTCATGGCACGTCTCCGTTCGGATGGACGACGATGCGCGGCGGACGCGCAGATCGCGGTGCTCAGGGTGCGCAGCAACAGCTCGCCCGCCCCCGGCTGGGGGTCCGGCGTCTCGCGGACCTGCAACCGGCCGTCTCTCAACACCGCAGCGCGCAGAAGCGTTAGCTTTCTCTAATAATCGACATGTAATCTCGAATGTTCGCTCAACTCTAAATCGTGCGGTAAAGGAGTCAAGCCATCCGCGGAGCGACGTCTGCGCCGACGGCCCGGGTGCTCGATGTAGTCGAACTGCTGGCCCGGTCCGGGAATGCGCGGCTGCGGTTCTCCGACATCGTGCGCGAGCTCGACCTCACCCAGGCGACCGCGCACGCGATCCTGAAGACGTTGTGCGACCGGGGGTGGGCCAGCCGCGATCCGGTCGCCAAGACGTTCACCCTGGGTCCCGCGCTGGCCGTCGTGGCGGCGCGGACAGACACCGCCCGGCCGCTCGCGCATGCGGCCCGCTCCGCGGCGCTGCGGTTGTCCCGCGAGTTCGGCTACGCCTGCTCGGTGGTGGAGCGGTTCGGTGATTCGTTGGTGGTCACCGCGTTTGAGGGCGAGCCCGCCACCCAGCCGTCCGGGATACCCGGCGATCGCATCCCGTACGCACCGCCCTTCGGGGTCGCGCTCGCCGCCTGGGACGACGAGGACGAGCAACGAGCGTGGATCCGCCGCGGCGCGGGCGAGAACCCCGATCGCATCCGGCGCCTCGAGCAGGTGCTCGAGCGCACGCGTGAGCGCGGCTTCGACGTCGACTGGACGACGCCCGCGCTGGCCCAGGCCGCGCAGGTCGTCGGCACGCTGGACAGCGCCGAGATGCCGAAGCCGGTGCGCCACATCATGGATCAGTTGCGCGTCGAGTTCATCACGATCGGCTTCCTCTCCGACGACAACCCGGGCCGGCGCAAGCAACCCGTGGTGACCATCGCCGCGCCGGTGTTCGACGAACGGCAGGTGGCCCTGATGGTGGCCGTGCATCCGCTGTGCCCGCTGTCGGCGCGGCAGATCCGGCTCATCGGTAAACACCTGACCGACGAAACGACCGCCATCAGCGCGGGCCCGTCGCGACCCGACGCGGTCGAGCGCGCCGTCTAGGCTCCGCGTATGGAATTGCGGCAGCTGCGCTATTTCGTGGCGGTCGCCGAGGAGTTGCACTTCGGCCGGGCCGCGCAACGCGTCCACATCTCCGGGCCGGCGCTCTCGCAACAGATCATCGCCCTCGAGCGCGAACTGGGCGCGGACTTGCTCGTGCGTGACCGCCGCAGCGTTCGATTGACCGAGGCCGGGCGCACTTTTCTTCCGGACGCGCGCCGCATCCTGGCGCTGGCCGACGATGCCAAGCGCCGGCTCCAGCGGGCGGCCGCGCGCAGCACGCCGGTACGCCTCGGGTACGTCAGCTGGCTGCCCGAGGACCTCACCACCCTGGTGGGTTCTGCGGCGGACTTGCGCCTCGACGAATGGGTGTTGCCGTCGCATGCGCAAGCCGAACGCGTTGCCGAGGGCACCCTCGACGTCGCGCTGGCGTGGGTCACTGCCGACCAGGTCAGTCAGCTCGGCCTGGTGGCACACCTGGTGCGAACCGAGGCGCTGCGCGCGGTCCTGCCCGGCACTTCCTCGGCGGATCCCGTTGCCGCGCAACGGCTCAGCGTGCTTGTCGACGCCGACGAGTCGGCGTGGTCGTCGTGGAACCGATACGCCACCGAGTTCGCGGCGGCCGTGGGCGCCCGCGTCGTGCACATCGACGACGGCGGCATCACCGGGGATGCGTTTTACGCACACGTGCGCAAGGTGGGCGCGGCCGTGCTCGCATCACCGAAACGCCATACCGCGGCGCTGCCACCGAGTCTGGGGCAGCGCCCCGTCGCCGAGCCGATACCGCTGTGGACATGGTCGCTGCTGCACCGGCGCGACGACGAACGCGCCAGCGTGCGTGACGCCGTGGACGCGCTGCTCACGATCGCGCGCACCCGCGACTGGCCGGCCCCGCCCGCCGGCCGCTGGTGGGCCCCTGCCGGCGATCCCCACCTGCGGTGAGAACTCGCCCCGAACACTGGTAAGAGAACGGTCCTGGACGAGCGGGCCGGCGCCGCGCTTCAGTGGAGTGGTCGGCCCGGAAGGCGAAAAGTCATGGCAGAGAACTACGTTGTCGAGCAACTGGCCGGATTCGTCGTCGGCGCGGAGCAGGCGGACCTGACGGGACGGCCACGGGCGTTGCTCAAACGCAACGTGCTCGACAGCATCGCCTGCGCGGTCGGTTCCCTGGACGGGGAGCTGATTGCGACCGTTCGCGAGCACACCGACCAGTTCAGTGGCGCCCCGACCGCGACACTGGTGGGCGGGGGACGGGCGTCGGTGGACCAGGCCGCGTTCTTCAACGCGGTGCTGGTGCGGTATCCCGACCTCCTTGACACCTATCTGACGGTCGGGGGGCTGTGCCATCCCGCCGACAACTTCGGCGCGATCTTGGCCGTCGCCGAGCACACCGGCGCCAGCGGAGCCGACTTCCTGCTGGCCCTGGCGGTCGCCTACGAGGTGCAATGCCGATTCAGCGCCCGGGTGCCCGTGATGGCGCGGGGACTCAATCACGCGTTGCAGCTGTCGATGTCGGTGGCTGCCGGCGCGGCCAAGTTGCTTGGGTTGGGCGTCGACGAGACCGCCAACGCGATCGCGGCCGCGGCGACCGACAACGTGTCGCTGGCCACCGTGCACGCCGAACCGGTCTCGAACTGGAAGGGCATCTCACCGGCCATCACCGGCATGCGCGCCGTCTACGCGACCATGCTGGCCGCCCGCGGCGTCACCGGCCCGCGGTCGTTGTTCGAGGGCCCGCACGGCCTCGTCCAACTCTTCGATCAGCCGATCGATCTCGCGGCCGCCGACCGCGGGCTCGCCTGCGTCGAACGGACCTACTTGAAGCAGTACTGCTCACTGATTCACGGCCAGGTCGTCATCGACGCGATCTTGGCGTTGCGCGACGAGCACTCCCTGCGGGGCGAGGACATCGCGCGGGTAACCCTCGAGGTCTTCCAGGGCGCTTATGACTTCGCCGGCGGGGGAGCCTACGGCGCCAAGGATGAGCCCCGCACCAAGGAGCAGGCCGACTACAACCTCAAGTACTTGAGCGCGGTTGCACTCCTCGACGGCGGGGTGGGCCCCGAACAGCTGGAAACCGAGCGGGTGCGCCGCGCCGACGTGCAGGAGCTGTTGGCGCGCGTCGACGTCGAACCGGCTGCCGACCTGACCGCCGACTATCCGAAACGCACCGCGGCCCGGGTTCACCTGTCGACCCGGGACGGGCGCGAATTCCACCGTGAGCAAGCCGATTACGAGGGCTCGCCCACCCGGCCCATGTCGTGGGAACGCGTCATCGACAAGTTCGCCTGGCTGGCCGAACCCTTCTGCGGGGAAGCGTTGCGCGCCGACATCGTCGCGGCGGTCGATCACCTCGACGAGATCTCGGTCACCGACCTCACCGGTCTCCTGGCGGCGGTAAGCCCCCGCGCGCAACGGCCGCGGGCCAATCCGCGGTTCTGACGCGCCCTCTTGCGTTACCCGCCGCCGGCAGTGCGATGATCGGCCATGCGCAAAGATCAGGGCATCAATAGGTGGGAGTTGGTTACCTGCGCAATCGCGGGACACGCCACCTATGCGCCCGACGAACAGGATCTCGCCGCCCGGCTGAGCGGCACCACCGGACTTGGCGAGGTGTGGCGCTGCCTGCGTTGCGGTGAGTTCACCGTCGGCGCGCCACACGGGCGGGGACGCGCCGAAGATGCGCCGATGATCATGCGCGGCAAGGCTTTACGCCAGGCGATCATCATCCGGGCGCTCGCGGTGGAACGCCTGTTCCGCGCGGTGGTGATCGCGCTCGCCGCCTATGCGGTGTGGAAGTTTCGCGGAGCCCGGGGAGCCATCCAGGCCACCCTCGAACGCGACCTGCCGATCTTCCGCGCCGCCGGGTTCAAGGTCGACCAGATGACCATCGTGCACGAACTCGAGAAGGCGCTGGCCGCCAAACCCTCCACCCTGGCCTTGCTGACCCTGATGCTGACCGCCTACGCGCTGCTGGAGGTGGTGGAAGGTGTCGGTCTGTGGCTGCTGAAGCGCTGGGGTGAGTACTTCGCGGTGATAGCCACGTCGGTGTTCCTGCCCTTGGAGATTCACGACCTGGCCAAGGGCATCACGATGACCCGCGTGGTCACCTTCACCATCAACGTGGCCGCCGTGGTCTACCTGCTGTTCTCGAAACGCCTGTTCGGTTTGCGGGGCGGACGTGAAGCGTACGACGAGGAGCGACGGGGCGAGCAGCTGCTCGATGTCGAGAAGGCCGCCGCCAAAACCTGAGGCCCCAGGCCACCGCGGCTGGTAAGAACTAAGGCGATGGGCACTTATGCGGTCACCGGATCGGCATCCGGGATGGGCCACGAGACCGCGCAGCGGCTCAAGGCCGACGGGCACACCGTGATCGGCGTCGACATCAAAGACGCCGACGTCGTCGCCGACTTGTCGACGCCACAGGGGCGTCGGCAGGCCGCCGACGGCGTGCTGGCGGCCTCGGGCGGCAGACTCGACGGCGCGGTGCTGGCCGCCGGGCTCGGGCCCAGCCCCGGTCGAGAGCGGCTACGCCAGATCGGCGAGGTCAACTTCTTCGGCGTCGTCGAGCCGCTGGTCGCGTGGCGACCGGCGCTGGTCGCGGCCGAGAGCGCGAAAGTGGTTGTGGTGGCCAGTAACTCGGCGACGACGGTGCCCCTCGTCCCGCGCCGCGCGGTGAAGGCGTTCCTCGCGCATGACGCCGGCAAGGCCCTGCGAGCGGTGCGACCGTTCGGCCCGGCCGCGCCGACGATGATGTACGCGGCCTCCAAGATCGCCCTGAGTCGTTGGGTGCGGCGAAACGCGGTGCTGCCCGAGTGGGCGGGCGCGGGCGTGCGGCTGAATGCGCTGGCGCCCGGAGCCATCATGACGCCGTTGCTGCAGGAACAGCTCGCGACGCCCCGGCAGGCCAAGGCCGTCCGGTCCTTCCCCGTGCCAATCGGTGGCTTCGGCGAGGCGCGGCACATGGCCGAGTGGATGTGTTTCATGCTGTCCGAATCCGCCGAATTCCTCTGCGGCAGTGTCGTCTTCGTCGATGGCGGGACCGACGCCTACTTCCGGGCCGATGATTGGCCCAAGGCGCCACCCGCGCGGGGGCTGCCGGCCTACCTGCGGAAGTTCAGACGCCCGGCCAATGTGTGACAGCGCGCCGGCGCACGGGCGGCTGTGCGTAGGGCCACAAAATGGCTTTTCGTGGCGTTTACCCCGGCGCGGCGCGCCCGTAAAGCGGCCCCGGTGCAATTCAATGAATCGGCGCAACAGGCCGAACAGACGAAGGATCGAAACCGTGGCGACACTGCCCTCCTGGATCAGTCAGAGCCCTACCAATCTCGATGTCGTGACGCCGATCAAGGCGCGTGCCGGTTACGCGTTGCGGGTGGTGCTGAGAACCCGGCCAAGCCGCGCACGCGCCGTGAGGCTCATGCCACGGGGCGCGGAGCGCTGCTGAGGGCCGACCGCAGGCACGACTACTGGAACCACAACGCCGCGTATCACGGCTGGCTGGTCGACATCGCCGCGCGCCATCGCGGCGACGTCTTGGACGTGGGGTGCGGCGACGGGTTGCTCACCCGGCGGCTGGCCACGGTGTCGCGCAGCGTCGTCGGCATCGATGCCGACCCAACCGCGGTCGAACGGGCGATAGATCGGTTGCAATCCACCGACAATGCCTCGGTGCTCCTCGCCCGCTTCGAAGCCTTCGCGGCGGAGCCGCGCTCGTTCGACCTCATCACGTTCGTGGCCAGCCTGCATCATCTGCCCCTGCGCGAGACCCTGCAGAGGGCACGCGAAATGCTCACGCCCGCAGGGGAACTCGCCGTCGTGGGGCTGTCGGCCAACAAAACGGTCGCCGACTGGGCATGGGCCGCCCTGTGCACCCCCGCCGCGCGCGCAGGGTCGCTGCTGCACCGGGAGACTCGCAACATCGGCGTGGCCGTGGCCGATCCGCGGGAAAGTCTCCAGGAGATTCGCCGGGTGTCCGCCGACGTGCTACCGGAAGCAACGATCCGGCGGGGCCTCTACTACCGCTACCGCCTACTGTGGCGGAACCGCTAGGCCCATCGCGCGCTCGCGTTCCCGTCGACGGGCCCGCGAAGCGCGCAGATTGGCGGCGTTACCGCACGTCTTGACGTCGTGCCAGACCCCACTGTTGTTCTTGGAGCGGTCGTAGAACGTCGACCCGCAGTGGTGGTTGTGGCACCGCTTGACGCGCCGCCAGGTATCGGCGTGCTGGCTCAGCAGAATCTCGGCCCACAGCGCCGACGCCAGCCAGCGCCACCCGGCGCCGCTGGGCTCCAGTCGGACCGCCCCGGCGTCGGAGACCACCAGGGCCGCGGGAATGGCGCCTCGTCCGCCCGTCGTCTCGCCGCTCACCAGTGCATCGATGGTGTCCCGCAACGAGCGCAGCTTGGTCAAATCTGCGTCGTCGAGCTTGGGCGGCGGTAGCACCTCGCCGCGGGTGGTCGACCAGTTACGCACCGCGCCCGCGACCCAGTCGCGGGCGACCGCGGTGTCAGCCAGCAGGTCCGGGCCATAGCCCGCGATCCCCCTGGTGTTGAGGAAGTCCTGGACCAATGCCAGGCCGCCGGGCGCCGGGGTGATGCCGTACCGCTGTGACGCAGCCCATGAAATAGACATAACTAAAAGATACTTGACTATGTCGACACCGGCAACTACGGTGACAGAAACAAATTTGGTTTACCTACGTCAGGAGTCTGGATCATGGTCAACATCAAAGGGTCGACGGTCGTAGTTACCGGCGGACAGCGCGGGCTGGGCAAGGCCATCGTGGACGAGTTGTTGGAGCGGGGCGCGGCCAAGGTCTATGCGACGGCGCGGGCGCCCAAACCCAGCGCGGACCCGCGCGTGGTCAGCGCCGAGTTGGACGTGACCGATGCGGACTCCGTTGCGGCTCTGGCAGCTTCGGCTTCGGACGCCGAGATCGTCATCAACAACGCGGGTGTCCTCGGCGCGGCGAAGCTGCTCGACAGCGACATCGAGGAAGTGCGCGCGGTGTTCGAGACCAACTACTTCGGTGCGCTGCGCGTCGCCAAGGCCTTCGCGCCGATCCTGGCCGCCAACGGTGGCGGCGCGCTGGTCGACATCGCCTCGATCCTGTCCTGGATGCCCGGCTCCGGCGGGTACGGCGACTCCAAGGCGGCGCTGTGGTCGACGACGAATACGCTGCGGATCGAACTCGAAAAGCAGGGCACCCTGGTGGTCGCCGCGCACCTCAGCTTCACCGACACCGAGATGGCGTCCGGCTTCGACGCACCAAAGAACGACCCGCGTCAGGTGGCGCACGCAATCGTCGACGGTATCGAAGGGGGCGAGCCCGAGGTGCTGGCCGACGACGACACCCGCTACGTGAAGGCGGCGCTGTCCGGGCCGGTCGAGGCGCTGCCCCGGATGCCGTAGGCATGAGGGTCTGCCCGAAGGCAGTTCCCCGTCTTAAGACGGTGGGTCAATCAGGCCCTTGCGGATGGCCTCGCCCAAAAATGGGCTTGCTGCACTTCGGGCAGACCACCGGGTTGCCCCGGCATCCACCACGGTCGCACCCCGCCGGCCGGTAGCTCGACGGTCGAAGGTCCTCAACGCTTCGGCCGAAGGTCACATTCACACCGCGGCGGCGCTCCGGTGGACGTGTTTGGATAGCGGTATGTCGGACATGGAAATCGAAGGCATCGTGAGCGCCACGCGCGTCATCGCGGCCAACGCCGCGCGGATCTTCGAGCTGATCGCTGACCCCGCGCGCCAGCCGAGCTGGGACGGCAACAACAACCTCGCCTCGTCCGCCCCGGGCCAACGAGTCCGCGCCGTCGGGGACGTGTTCACCACGAAGCTGACCAATGGCGCCGTGCGGGAGAACCACGTCGTGGAATTCGTCGAAGGCAGCAAAATCGCCTGGTGCCCAGCCGAACCCAGAAAACAGCCGCCCGGTCACCTGTGGCGCTGGGAGCTCAGCCCGGTGAACGCCGAACTCACCACGGTGACCCACACCTACGATTGGACGGGGCTGACCGACGCCAGCCGCCTGGAACGCGCTCGCGCGACGACGCCGGAGATGTTGCGCGAATCGATGGACCGGCTCGCCACGGTCGCACAGAACCCCGACTCGTGAGGCCACGGCCGCTGTGAAACGCGACTGACTCAGCCGTTCTTACCCCGCACCCACTGGACCGTGCCGTAGTTCTTCACGCGCACGCTCACGAATCCCTGGCCTTCCAGGATGTCGCCGATCTCGTCCTCGTCGAAGACATGCGCCCCCACGTTCGGCAGCTTCTGGAACAGCCGGGCGGCCGGACCGACGGTGGGCACCATGACGGCCAGCCTGCCGCCCGGTCGTAGCACCCGCGCCATCTCGCCCAGCGCGGTCTCCGGATGGGGAATCAGCTGCAACACGGCCGTCGAGATGACCGCGTCGACCGTGTCGTCGCGCAGCGGAAGTCGTTGTGCGTCAGCCCGGATGAAGCCGACCTGCGGTCCGGCCTCGTTGCGGACGGCGCGCGCCAGCATGGGCTCGGAGATGTCGACCCCCAGCGCGAGCCCGCCCGGGCCGGCCGCGCGTGCCAGCGACGCGGTCACGTTACCCGGGCCCGAGCCGACATCGAGCGCTGTGCCGCCGGGCGGGATGTTCAACCACTCGAGCGGTGTCTGCCACGCGCTGATCAACCGCCGCGACAGGGCTTGGGCGTTGTCGTAGAGCATCGATCCGATCGGTGATGCCCACGCCGCCTGGATCGGGCCGGTGTTCTTGGCGACGCCGTTGCCCTCGTCGGATCCGCTACCGAGCAGATCCAGATAACCCTTGCTCACATCGGGATTCGCCGGCGGATCGGCCAGCAGCTCCAGCGCTCGACGCAGCGCGGGGGGCAACGAGACGTGCACGTCGGTCATGCGCACTCCTTCGACCAAATACCAAGCCGTACGCCGGAATCGGGGATCGGGCCGCCGGAAGAAGGCCCCCTGGCGGCCCCTACCCCGCCACTACGCAGCGTACGCCGAGCCGCACTCGGTCACCGCCTGACGGCGGCGTGCTCGCGCACCAGCGAGTACAACCGCCACTGGCCCGGCACGCCCTTGAGTGCTGTCTCGCCGCGGTCGCCGAAGCGGTGCCGCGATCCGGTGACGATGTCGCGGAGCGTGGAGGACACCAGCACCTCGCTGGGGCCGGCGAGGGCGGCCACCCGGGCGCCGATGTGTACGGCCATGCCGGCGACGTCGTTGCCGCGCACCTCGACTTCACCGGCGTGGATGCCCACCCGCACCTCAATGCCCAGCACGCGGACCGCGTCGACGATGGCGTCGGCGCACGCGATCGCGGCGCTCGGGCTGCTGAACGTCGCGACGAAGCCGTCCCCGGCCGTGTTGACTTCTCGCCCGGAGAATCGCAGCAGTTCGTGCCGAACGAGGGTGTCGTGGTTGTCGAGCAGGTCGCGCCAGCGTCGGTCGCCGAGCAGCGCGGCACGCTCGGTGGAGCCGACGATGTCGGTGAACACGATCGTCGTGAGCAGGCGCTCGGCGTCGGAGGCGCCGCGCACGCCGGTGATGAATTCCTCGATCTCGTCGAGGACGGGGGCGGTGTCGCCGACCCAGTACAGGGTGTCCCCGCCCGGGCACTCGACCAGGCGTGCGCCGGGGATGTGTTCGGTCAGGTAGTGGGCGTGCTCGACGGGGCTGAAGGCCTGGTTGTCGCGGTGCAGGATCAGGGTCGGGACGGCGATACGGGGAAGCCGGTCGCGGACGTCGCCCTCCCTGACCTTGTTGATGAACGCGCGGGCCATGCTGGGCGACGCCGCCCGGTTGCCGGCCATGTCCCACCACGACCTGAACGCGGCGTCGCCCGCCACGGAGGGCGCGATGATGCCGAGCATGTCGAACCCTTGCTCGACGGCGTCCGGCTCCATCCCGACCGTCGTGAAGCGGTCGGCGTCGTCGAGGTCGCTGCCGATGGGGTAATCGGGCCCACGCAGCGTGCGCGCCGCGCCGTTTGCAATCACCAGGCTGTTCACCCGCTCGGGATGGTCGGCCGCCAGAACAATCCCGGCCAGCGACGTGAAACCCGGGGCGAAGATCGTCACCCGCTCGCATCCCACCGCGTTCATGACCGCGATCGCGTCCTGCGCCCACGATTCCGGGCCGAGCATGTCCGCGGGCACCCGCGACGACAGGCCGATGCCGCGCTGGTCGAACCGGATCACCCGGCAGAACGACGCGAGCCGGCGATGGAACCGGTACATCGACGGCTCGAGGTCGACGCAGTCGATCGGGATCAGCGGGCCCGGCAGCACGAGCAGGTCGATCGGACCATCGCCGAAGACCTGATAGGCGATGTCGATCTCGCCGCAACTGGCGTACCGGGTTCGCGGAGCCGCAGAACTCCCAGCCACGCATCCAGGCTAGTGCAGGTCACCGACACGCCGGAACCGCTCAGCGGCGGATGATCGGCACGAGGTAACGGGCGGCGTACTCGCGGACGGCCGCGGGGTCTGACGTGTCGAGGCGGTCGGTGGGAAACACGATGATGCCGAGCGCGACGCGAAGCAGGATGTCGGCGATGTTGGACAGGTCGCGGTCGGGAATGTCGGTCCCGCAGCGGCGCAGGGTGTGGGCGATGCCGTCGGCGAACTGCCCGATGGGGAAGGCCCGCGATCGGGAGAACATGCCCAACAGCTCGGGTTCGCTCTCGGCGATCCGCGAGTACAGCTTCGAGTCGTGGACCAGGCGCACGCCCAGCGCGAACGCCTCGACCACGGCCTGCTGCGGATCGCAGCCGGTGGTCGCGCGGTCCAGCGTGCTGAAGAAGGATTCGGCCTCGCGCCGCACCACGTGTCCGAACAGGTCGTCCTTGGTGGGAAAGCGCCGGTACACGGTGCTGCGGCTGACGCCCGCGCGGGCCGCGACGTCTTCGATGTTGGCCCGGCGCACGCCGTAGGTCTCGAAGACGGCGCGCGCGGTGTCCAGGATGGTGCGGTCGACGTCGCTCAGCGCCGCGTCCGCGTCGGGCTGCGTGGCTGTCCGCATCGCCTCAACTCCTCGAATGACCGCCCGGTATGCGATCGGCGCGACCGGTTGCTAGGCTGTTGAAACAAAGATACGGTTTTGTGTCATTGATTCGCAAGGGCATGGCGGCTGAGGCCGCGGGGAGGGGAGCATGACCACCCACAACGACGGGTTGGCGGCCGCCCCCACCCCTTTCACGGCGGGAACCCGCTTCGACACCGGGGTGCGGGAGGCGTTGCCCATGCCGGTAGACGGGCCTGCCGGGGCCGCCGGCGCGCGGCTCGGACCGGAGTCGTTGACCTGGAAGTTCTACGGGGACAACCGCACCCAGTTCTTCGGGTTCCAGCGCACGGCGGGCGTGGAGAACTGCATCGAACAACTCGCCCAGGGCGTGCTCGACCACTCGGTGGTCTTCAGCGACACGTTAGGTCGGGCGAAGCGGACCGCGCCGCCGCTGATGAAGACCGTCTACTCCGACGAGCCACGCGAGTGGGGCCGCAAGGTGCGCGACTTCCACAAGACGATCAAGGGCACCATCAGCGACGGGTCGAGGTATCACGCGCTGAATCCCGAACTCTTCTACTGGGCACACGCCAGCTTCGTCGATCAGGTCATCTACAACACCGACACGTTCATCCGCCGGCTGTCGCACGCGGAGAAGGAGCGGATCTTCGACGAGGGCAAGGTGTGGTACAGCCTCTACGGCGTCAGCGACCGCGGCCAGCCGCAGACCTACGACGAGTTCCTCGCCTACTGGGACGAGATGCTCGAGCGGTTCGTCCCGCACAAGACCGTCCTGTACGGGACCGGCTACATCAGGAAGGGAATCCCGGGCCCGCGCTGGATTCCCGGCCCGGTTTGGAAGGTGCTGTCCGCCCCGCTGAACGCCTATACCCGCCTGGTGTTGGTCGGGACTATGCCGCAGCAGATGCGCGAGGTCTGCCAACTGGAGTGGAATGCGAAGAAAGAGAGGCGATTCCAACGGTTCGCGGCCGCCATGCGCGCGCTCAACCCGCTGATCAACCGGCTGCCCATCGGCGCGATCTACACCCCGTGGGCGGCAACCGCGTGGCGGCGGTCGGGCGTCGACCCGCGCCGGCTACACAACCGCGCGGCTTAGCTGCGACGCTCGGCGGCGGCGACGCCGCCCTTGAGGAGCTCGTCGATGACCTTCTTGAACACCGGCAGCATCAGCCGGTCAGCACCGGGGATTTTCAGCGTTGACCGTAGATGCCAGCTGACCTCGGTTCCAGTGTCTGTTTCGCGCAGCCGGATCGTGCCGATGTGATCGCGCGTCGGTGCGCCCGAGAGCATCTTGTACGCGTAGCGGGTGGGCCGCTCATACTCGATGATCTCCTCGACGAACGGGGGCCCGATCGCCACCAGACGTCTGATCGCACCGACACCGTTCGGAGCGGGGGTTCCCTCGCGATCAAGCGTGCTGCGTCGGAACAGCCGCGTGTGCCGGGCGATCGCGCGGTGGTCGGTCATGGCGTCGAACACGGTCTCGATCGGCGCTCTCGCGGTTCGGGTGAGGGTGAACTCGATCATTCGCACTCCGCGCTACCGATAAGCCACGCCGGTATGCCGTTGTCCGCCGCCATGATCCGTCCCCTTCCGCTACAGAGAACATAGCCTCAGGGCCGCAGCGCATAAAGGTCACACCCGACCGTCGGCGCAAAGCAGACTCAGCCGCGGGACCGCACACCCGTGTTGCCAAAGTGAACGGCGGGTACACAGCGCCGAAACTCCCTGCGAAGTAAGCCAATACGGTGGCAGACGCTTGGTGATCGGGTGCGGATGGGCAAGGATCTCTTGACATGGCCGATGTCGATTTTTCGCTCCTGGACGTTCCGCGTTCGGAACCGCTCGAGGACCCGGAGGCCTACCTGCGCGCGGCGATGGCCTGGCACTTCGGGGAGGACACCGGTTCGGCATTCTGGTTGCGGACCGCTGCGACGCTCGACTTCGATCCGATGACCGACGTCAAAACGTTCACCGATCTGCGACTGTTCCCCAACCTCGTCAACGAACTGCGCACGGTCCCGGTCGAGGACCTCATCCCCCGCGGCTACGGGCAGCCACCGCCGGTGCCGCAGATATTCGAGTCCGGCGGAACCACGGGCGCGCCGAAAAGGACCGTGCAGCTTCCGGATTGGATCGCACAGGTGGTTCGGTGGCAGACCGAGGACTTCGCCACCGGCGGGTTCCGCCGGGGCCAGGGCTTCTTGTGCCTGATGCCGAGCGGGCCGCACGGGGTGGGTTATTTCTCGCGGCTGGTCGCCGAGCGCCTCGGTGCGGTCTTTCACGGCATCGACATCGATCCGCGCTGGGTCAAGAAGGTCGCCGCGCGCGGCGCGGCCTCCGAGGTGGACGCCTACGTCGACCACGTCGTCGAGCAGGCCCTGTTCGTGCTGCGGACGCAGAATGTCGCGAACCTGCACACCACCCCGCCGCTGCTGGAGGCCATGGCCCGCGACGACCGGGTGGTGGATCTGCTGAACGACAAGATCCGCTACCTGTTGCTCAGCGGAGCGCACGTGGACGCCGACACCCTCGACCTGCTCCGCGACCTCTTCCCGGCGACGACGATCACGATGGCGTTCGGCAGCACGATGGTGCTCTCCCAGGCGGTTACCCGTGTCGACGGCGACGCGTTCGTGTTCGACCCGCGGACACCGTACGTGGTGTTCTGGGTGGTCGATCCCGACACGGGCGAGCCGGTGCCGTACGGGGAGACCGGTCAGGTGGTGATGAACCACATCAGCAAGGGCATGTTCATCCCGAACAACCTGGAGCGCGACCTCGCGGTCAGGATGCCCGGGCCTGCGGCCGATCTCAGCGACTCCGTCAGTGCGGTGCGGCCGGTTTCCACCTTCGAGGGCGAGGCCGTCATCGAAGGGGTGTACTGAGCATGCCCGCCGAAGTGCCCGGTGTCGCAGCCGATTTGGTGGCGATCGACGCGCTCGGCCCCGACGGGGAGTACCGGACCCGCCGTCGAGAGGTCATCACCACGACGGCCGGCGCCGCGGTAGCCGAGCTGAGCCTCGTGCCGCCGCTGTATGTCGCGCGCACCCTGGCCGCCCAACGCAACCTGACCCCGCTCCCGGCCGGCCGTCGCGCGGCGGCGCTGTCGGACGCCGCCGACGTCTTCACGGGCGGGGTGATCGCCGGCCTCGACTTCGAGGCGTATGTCGTTCTGGCGAGCCGGATTTCGGGCCTGCCCATCGGGGTCACCCGCGCCGGGGCGCGGGGCGTGGCCGACGCCGTCGGCGGCGCGTTCGACGCGGTCCGTCCGGCCCGGCCGGTGGGGGCGGCACTCGATTGGCGCGACGAAGGCATCCGTCGCGGTGGCGCGGTCTGGGTGCGGCGCGGGCAGGTGTTCGCCGTGCACGCCGCCGGAAACGGTCCCGGCGTGCACGGCCTGTGGCCGCAAGCGCTCGCGCTCGGCTATCGCGTCGCGGTGCGCCCGTCGCGCCGCGAGCCGCTGACCGCGCACCGGCTGGTGCATGCCCTGCGGCGGGCGGGTTTCCGTCACGGGGACGCCGTATATCTACCCACCGATCACGCCGGCGCCGACGAGATCATCTCCTCGGCGGATCTGGCGATGGTGTACGGGGGTCAGGACGTGGTGGACAAGTACGCTGCCGACCCGGCGGTGATCGTCAACGGGCCGGGACGCGCCAAGATCCTGATCACGGCCGATCGGGATTGGCGCGACCACATCGACGTCATCGTCGACTCGATCGCCAACCTCGGGGGCATGGCTTGTGTCAACACCACCGCCGTGCTGTGTGAGGGCGATCCTGCCCCGCTGGCCGAAACGATCGCCCGGCGACTGGCGGAGATCGAGCCGCTACCCACCGACGACGAACGGGCGATCCTGCCCACCCGGCGGCTCGACCAAGCCCGGGCCCTGGCGGACTTCCTGGCGGCGAGGGCCGCCGGGTCGACCCCGGTGCTCGGCGCCGATCAGGTGGTGGCCGACCTCGGCGACGGCTACGCCGCGCTGCGCCCGGCGGTGCACCTATTGGCCGAACCCGTCCCGGACACGCTCAACGTCGAGCTGCCCTTCCCCTGTGTTTGGGTCTCACCGTGGTCGCCCGGCGCCGGCCTGGAACCCTTGCGGCGGTCGCTGGTCGTCACCGCGATCACCGGCGACCAACGGCTGGTCGACGAGCTGCTCGCCGAACCGACCGTCGGCAACGTCTACGTCGGCCCGCACCCGACGTGGTACGCGGCGCCCGGCATCCCGCACGACGGCTTCCTGGCGGACGCGCTGATGCGCAACAAAGGCTTCGTCGCGGACGGCCCCTGACGCGACCGATTCAGGCGCCGGCCGGGCCGTCGCCATCCGGGCGGGGCACCAGGGTGGGCGGAACCAGCTGCCCCGGTTGGGGCCAGTTGCCGAACGCCTCGGCGTAGCTGTGGCTCATCACCTCGAGCACCGTGCCCCAGGGGTCGGTGGCGTAGGCCAGCACCCACGGTCGCCCGGGCACGAATTCGTACGGCTCCGCCAGCAGCGTGCCACCGTGCTCGACGACCCGGTCGACCGTGGCCGCGACATCGGGGTGCGTGATGCACAGATGCCACCAGCCGCGGTCGAACCACGGCTGCCGCTCCCGCGGCCGGCCCGGGTCCCGCGTCGGCGGGTCGACGAACTGGAAGAGCTCGATGCCCACGGAGTTGCCGGTGAGCAGATGCGCCTGCCAGGCCCGGCGGAACCGGCTGCCGAACACCGAGGCCGCCTCCGGGTGGCCGGCACCCTCGAGCACCCGCGGGCCCATGATGCAGCGGAACCCGAATACCTCGCCGTACCAGTCGATCGCGGCGTGAATGTCCGGGACCGTCAACCCGACGTGGTTGACGGCCAGTGCCGCCGGGCGCCCGTCGCTCAGCTTCCGAAGCCACCTCTACCGCTCGAGACGGTCGAGGCGCCGCTGGTGCCTGCGTCGAGGTGGCTGGAGGCGAAGGCGACGCCCTTGTCGATCATGGCGCCGTCGTCGGCGTAGGTGTTGTGGGCGGAGA
>NZ_LZJJ01000176.1:0-20154 GCF_001667625.1 Mycobacterium sp. E1715 | reverse complement strand
ACCGCCCCTTGCGGTATGACCGACGAGTGCAAGCGGATCTAGCGCTGCTCAAGCGGTTCGGACAATCTGGCGAAGGTTGGCTGGTCGCTGACTCCATGCGTTCGGTTGAAGAGAACGTTGCGGTCGAGGTACAGGAACCCCTGCAGGAGGTGGAACGTGCAGCGGATTAAACATGACCTTCGCCAGATTGTCCGAACCGCTTGAGCAGCGCTAGATCCGCTTGCACTCGTCGGTCATACCGCAAGGGGCTGTCCTCTTTTCGTGCGATCTGAGCCCGGAGATCCCATTCACGCAGGAGGCGGTTGACTTGTTCCCTTGTATCTCCTTCCTCGATCGCGTCAGACCGTCTGACATACTCAAGGAAGCGTGTGACTAACTCGTTGACCGCCGTGCGCATGCGGTCATCGTTGAGGTCCAAGACCCCGGCGGACGCGTCGTCGGCAAATATCTGGAAGGAATGTCGCAGCAGCGCAACGAGAGCGCCCGCGAGCGACCGATCGCGGGACGACAGCGACCAAGGCGTCACACTCGTGGGCTCGACGCTTCGATACAGGGCTTCGTGATAGCTGCGGAAGGTCTCGAAATGTGATCGGTCTCGTGCCCGGTTAGAGCGGAAAAGCGTGACAACAATTCCCTTGTTGGCGCCACGTCCGACCCGGCTAGTTGCCTGGATGTACTCCGCTGTCGTCTTCGGTTGCCCGACCATCAGCATCAGTGCCAGTCGCGGTATGTCAATGCCAACCGAGAGCATATTTGATGACAGCACCACGTCGATCGCCTCGGACGATTTGTCGACGCGAATGCCGAGCTCTCGCAAGTCGTTCGGAAGTTCCTCAGGCCCACGGCGACTTGTTAATTCAAGTACTCGACTGGCTCGTACGCGTCGTAGCGGGATTTTCAGACGCTCCGCGCGCGTTTCGAGACGGCCATTCACGTCGTCGACAATGAGGGTTCCCGAGCGGCCAAGTTCACGAAGGCTGTTGTGGTACATGACGAGTGTCCAATAACCGTCGCGAGTAACCACCGCTTGGGGTTCGCCTGCGAGCACTGCTGGCAGCTCGACTAAAGGTGCCGTCGATGCGACTAAGGCGGATGCCTGCGACACCGACTGCGGCATTAGCCCGACGTACAAACGCCCTTCTCCGTTTTCAACAGGGCGTGAGAAGAACGTCTTGTCGTCGTCGAGGCCTGGTGGAGGGTACAGCGCAACGCGCCGACCATATAAACCTTCGACTTGTTCTGCTGCGGCACGGATCGTCGCCGTCGATGCGATGACCTTCGGACTCGAACCGCTCTTGCTCAGAAGAAGTTGAATCACGGCGTCGAAGACAGCGACGGTTGTGCCCAACGGGCCGGACAGCAAGTGCAACTCGTCCTGGATGATGATGGAAGGTTGACGATAGGAAGTGTTGAGGCCAAGGAGTCTGCCTGCTTCCGGTTTGAACTGAAGCCGCGCGAATTTGTCTACAGTCGCTAAGAGTATCGTCGGCGGTTGGTCGTATAGGACGTTGTCGATGACGGATAGTGGGAGTTCAGCGTTGAAAGCGCAATTCTCATTAGTACAATGAATGACCAAATCGCGTCCGGCGAAACGGAATCCGTATCGCCGGCGATCGTCTGTCCGCTTGGTGGGTACCAGTGCGGTCTCACACCACGGGCAGCTTTCTACATGGAAACCGTTCGCTTCCTCAGGGCGCGCCGCTTTATGCAGTCGCTCGAGCGCCTTCTCCGCTTCGCCCAATGTGGCCGGTGTTACTTCATTTCCTACCCACAGGCCGATAGAGAACCGCGCCATACCCTTTGCACGTGGATCTGAATTTCGCAACAGTTCCATCGCACAGACCAGGGCGGCGGTGCGCTGAAACTGTTGAGTCGTAAGTAGTCGAAGAGTGTACCTAGTGATCACCGCGGTGCCCGCGCCATTAACGCCGTGCGCAAGTCGACGGCGGAAAATTTCTATTGCCGCGAGACCAAGGTAGGCCTCCGTCTTTCCGCCGCCAGTCGGAAACCAGATGAGATCGACGAGTTCGCGATCCGGATGACCTTCATCGACTGTGGATGCGAGCGAAACGAGCAGGAAACCCAGTTGGAAAGGCCGCCATTCCGGTTCGTCTGGACCGTCGCCGCGATTGAGGGTTGCTTGGCGCAGCTGAAGACGCATCGCGGCCATACCAAGGGCGAATGCCTCGCGCAGCTGTTGCTGGTCAGGATCGCGCAGGAGGTCGACGGTCGCCTCCATACGCCGAACCGCGATTCGTGAACGCTCTACGATGGTGCGCGCGATCGCGAGCTGGTCTCCGAATCCGTCAACCCTTGCTTCTTGCCTTGAGACCCACGAAGAGAACTGGCGCACAAATGCGTCGAGGGCGGGCAGCACTTCTTCGGGAGCACTGTCGATGCGACATAGAACCGCGAGCCGAAGCGCGCGTGCCTCTTCGCTCCCCTCGTCGAACCCCGTGGTTTCGACGGCCGGAACTACGAAAGCCGGTACCGGAGTGAGAAATACCTGCCCGCATTTATCCGATTCGACAATCCAATCGGCGGCCATACCGTGCCCCACGGCGTAGACTTTGCGGTTCCTGTATCGGAGACGGAGTTCAGCCGATTCTGCGTCGACGTCGAAGGTTCGCGCAGTGTCGTACTCGAGAATCGCACCATCGCCTGCGGGCTTGACCGCGAGGCCGACTTGGAAGAGCATCCGTGAGATATCGAGCTTGTCGTCGCCTGTAGTACGCGTGGTTAGGCGCACATGAACCGTTACCAGGTAAGCATCACCGTATTTCCGCCAACGAGAACCGATTTCGAATGGAACGGCGCCCGCCATGAGCTGATAAAGGGGTTTCTCCCGGCTGATTTCGAGGTCCTGGAACTCGACGGGGCTGCGGCGCCAACGTGGAGGCCCCTCGTCGGAGATCGGGCTGTAAGTCCCGCCGGAGAAGTGGCAGATGACGGATGACGAATCGGTGACGAACGAGATTGCCACGGACGAGGGCCGCCAATCCTCGGCCAGCGGCACGGTAGCACCAGCCTCCTCGACATCACCCTCTTGCACAGCATTCTCGAGGATTTCGGCAGCTTCACCAGGGATCGCAGGTTTAACTGCTTCCGATTCGTAGGGGAACAACATGCCCACCGAGTATTGGAGATGAGGCCGATTGAAGATTACCTCATCCGGGCCTCCTTCTGGCCCGATATAAGCTGCTTGTACGTGTACGAGCGCCGTCCTCTGCGCTTCGGTGAGTGTCATTTCAACCCGCCTCGGTGTCGAGCGAGTTCTTGAAGGCGCTTCTTGTCTTCATGCGTAGCGAGGATATGTAGACCGACGCGGGCACGTGTGACGGCAACGTAGAAGGCCGCGATCCCCGCGTCGTCGAAGTTTGGCGGCAAGTCACAGACGATTACATACTCGGCCTCAAAGCCTTTCGCGAATCTCGGGCTTGTTATCGTGATATCGTCGTGTGTCGACTTCGGTGGCGATTCAGAACTCGCACTGATGATCCAGATGGCTGGACGGCGCACGCCGTCGTCGATCATACCGCGGGCTATGTCGGCGGCCTCATTTACGTCCGCCGCTCCGTTCGTCCAATGCCACTGAATTCGATCACCGTAGACAATTCCCGGGTCTCCGACGTCTGCGCCCAGGTATTCCTGCACCACATGGACAATCGCCTTTGTGTTGCGCACATTGCGATTCAGGTCAAAAGTAAGCGCCTCACCGGATACGAGTTCGTAGACATCTTGGTCGAAGCGTCCATCGACATGCGCCTGATTGTTCGGATCAAGGAACATGCGCCAGCGTCCAGCAGAGCGGCCTCCGGCGACGACAGTCTCGAGCCGATCCATCGCTTCCACCGTCATAAGGTCCTGTGCCTCATCGATGAGGACAACATCCCATACCGAGTCCATAGGCAGGCGATCAAACGGCATGACGTCGATCTGCCTGCCGGCGACGAGCGGCTCGAAAAACCGAGCAAGGTCAGGAGAATGGAATGTGATCACTACTGACCGCTCCGCGGCTGCCTCTTGCTTGGCTGCCTCAGCCAATACCATGGACTTGCCGGTCCCCGCGCCACCGAGAACCATCACGCGTTGGTTACGGGCGAGAGACGCCAGCACTCGGGCTTGCTCCTCCGTCGCCCGATTCTGCTCCTCGAGGACAGCGCCGCGTTGAGCGTCGATCACGGGCATGAGAGTGAAGTGGCCAAAAAGGCGCTCACGAAGGTCTTTAACGCTCGCGCGCTTCGTGCTTGCCGACGGCTTCCTGCTGTTAGCAGCAAGAGTGTCCAGAGCGCCAGCCAGACCGGCGGCACTCATATCACCCGTCGCAAGCCAATGGGTCGGCTTCCATTCGACCGAATGCGGAGGAGACTCAATATCGGGTGTGATCACGATCGCCTCGTGTGCGTACCAACCGATCCCCTCTTCGTGGAGAATGTCGTTCAGCGCGTACATAGCAGAACGCGACTGCTCCATCGGCGATTCGTGGAGCTTATGCCAGTCACCGTGGCGGTCAACGGAATACCAGGTTCCCTCGTATCTTTTGACACCACCGCCCTTCACTTCGATCAAGATCACAACGCCGCGCCAGAGGACCACAAAGTCTGCCTCAGCTTGTTGCTTACTCGGATGTGAGCGAAGCTTGACCGAGTGAAAAGCCACGGCGTCGGCCGGGCCGTCGATCGATTTGAGGAGTCGAGCGACGAGACGCTCTGCGTCGCTGCCTGCATACCTGATGACATCGGGAAGGTCCGGAACGAGGATCACGCGTGTTGCTCTTTCCAAAGGTCCTCGTACTCGCGAAATCCCAGAAGCTTATTGATGTCACCGAAGTTGTCCGCCATGTCGACGATGAGGCATTCCTCCTTGCCACCGTTCCTTGGCCCGCGAAGTCCGCGGCCGGCCATCTGGATGTACGCGTTCGGGCTGAAAGTCGGTCGCGCAATGTATAGCGCACGTACACCAGGTGCATCGAACCCCTGAACGAGCAAGTCACAGTTGGCCAAAACACGGATCTTGCCCTGCTTGAACTTGTCAATGACATCGCGACGCCTCTGACGCCCTGTCTGCCCACTGACGGACTCCGCCTCCAAATCGCGGTAGCGGAGCGTCGCCGCGAGCACTTGCGCAGAAAGAACGCTGGGGGTGAATACCAGCACGGGCCAGTCATGGTCCAGAGACATAATGTGTTTAACCAAAATTGACATTCGCGCATGATCCTGACCTATACGGTCGAGGACGGTTTGGTTGATGCGCCGCCGCTCCTTCACTTCAGTGCGTTCGGCTACCGTGAGGTTAACGTCGACTCCCTTGAGCACCTCATGACGGACTTTGGCCAGAAAACCTTGATCGGCAAGTTCCTGATAAGGGTTTGTCTCGAAGGCCTGGATTTTGCGGTTCCCGAAGCGGCTGGCGAGGCGGCGCGTCCCTTCTTCAGACGTACCTCTGAATGGCGTGGCGGACAAACCGACCAGTGGTCGTGCCCAGCCGCGACCTGCAATCCCAAGCCACGTCAGAAGACGTGTGTATCGCTCAGAGTCACCGGCCCGATGGCCCTCGTCTACGATGACGGCGCACGGCTCCCTTAGCCACTCGTACTCTGGACTCCCGGCCACGCTGTCCAGCATTGCGTCCGTAGCGACGATGGCGCTGAATTCTGTATCCGGCTCGTGCACGATGTTGCCGTCCCACAGGCGCCCGACTGTCAGCGCACGCTCATCGCCTAGACCTCGCCACACAGTGCTCCACGTCTGGACCGCCTGCTCGCAAAGCTCTTGTGACTGAGCAATCCACAACGCGTGGCCCTTCAAGCCGCCTTCGATGAAAAGGCGCAAAACGGTTTCGGTGGCGACGCGTGTCTTGCCTGAGCCGGTGGGAAGCTCAACCATGGCCTTGCCTGCACGGCCGTCGCTATCACGCACCGTGAGCACATCGCGTAGCTCACGACTGATCGGTTTCTGAAAATCATGCAGATCGCTTAGGTTGACTTTGCCCGGAACGATGAACTCGGCATCCTGATGCTCGGCGCGACGGCCTGCGTATTCGCTACTGAAACCCATCTTCCGCAACCACGAGATGGTTGGTGCCCCGCCAGCCCACGCTGTCGGGACGTCCGGAAAACCCTCGCGGATAAAGAGCTCGCGTAACTGCTTGATCGAATCCGAACCGTAGACAGTGAGGTAGAGCTCGGCGACAGAAGTCGATCCGTCTACCAACTCCTGAGCTTCAAGCGCCTGCCAGAGCCCCTTTGGGAGTTCGTCTCGCAAATCATCGTCACCGAAGTAAATCTCCAGCCGTTCCACGTCCGTAGCGGCGGCATTCGCTTCCTGCCGAAGCTGCTCCAGCCGATGGTCCAGACCGGCCTTGCGAACATTCATCAGCTCCGCATTGGTCAACCGGAGGCTGAAGGCCTCATTCAAACTCGCGAGGACATGCTCCCCGTCCAGGGCGCTCTGCACGAAAAGGTTCAACCCGTCGAGGTGCCAGTCGAGCGATTGGTCTTCGACGCCATCCTGGGTCGTCACACGCTTGGTCACCATCGCGGCGCGCGTGAGCAAGGCGTTCGCCAGGGTGGTCTCCGCGAGAGTGCCTCGCAAACCGGTGAACACGTCAAGGACGCGTTCGCTTGCCTGCTCTCCTTCTATAAGCATCGAAAATGCAAAGGTATCTTCGAATCTCTGACATCCCACGACTTCGACGAGTTCATCGGCCCGCTCTTGGGTCGCTTGCAAGAAGGGCCGCTGCCGCGACGTGAGGAAATCACGCTGATCATCCGACACCGCAACGTAAACCGAACTAGGAGAGCGTGATTCGACGGTACGCCCAATTCTCGCGGGGATGCTCCGGGGGTGAGATCCGGGGTAGGCGATTCGGCTCGCAGTCACAATGAAATCAGTCAGCACATCGTCGCTGATAGTCGTCGGCAGCAACTCGGTAGCGAGCGCCTCCCTGAGAATCTGGGCGGGTACGTCCTTGAGTTCATCCGGCAGCCTGAGAATGTCGGCGATCTGCCCGGGGCCAATGAACAATGGGAGGAGGTCGCGATACTGGACAAGCGAAGGCGCGGTTACTTCATGTGGCCGCCGGTATCCTCGAGATGAGTTCACGATGCCGGCTTTGTTGACCGCCCACCGAACTGGCGATGCCACGCGATAATTCACACCGGAATCGGTGTCCTCGCAATCCCAGTCGGCGTCGCCGAAGGCAAGCAACCCTCGTGTCCACGTCTCCCGAAGACCTAGCGAGGCGGCTGAGTCTTGCAGGATGAACAGCATCGAGAACGGTCCTGGCGACTTGTCTCGGCCAGGATAGAGAGTCACTCTTTCTACAGGACGCTCGCCGGGACCCAGAGACGCATTGAGTGTCTCCACAACCCATGCGTAATAATGATTGTGAAGGGGCTCGTCTTCGAAGTCGTACTTGGCCACTGGCTCACGGATCACGCCGAGCGAGTAGGCAATCTGGGGGACGCAACGCTGATGGTCCAGGAGCATTGATGCGCGTTCCCCCGTCAACGGCTCGTCCAGATCGATCACCTGCTTCGGCCATGCCCAGCCGCCGTCGCGCGTTGGCACTTTAACTGCCGCATGGGGATGCCTCTTGAGCATGTCGATAGCGTCCCGAATCGGTACACCCAAGACTGCATCCCAGAACTTAGCCAGCTCGTCATCTTCTGATGTTGCCGAGAGCTGGGCGATGCGCGCGCGGAGAATTGCAGTGGGGTCGAGATTGCGGAAACCAGCGTCTCGTAAGAGTCTTTCGATCCCAGGCTGAGCTAGCAACCGCGAATCAACGAATGCTGCCCCTTCGATCGTGACGCCTTCCTCCTGTTGAAGAAAGACGACGTTTCTGTCCTTCAGCGTACGCATACCTTCCGTTGTGGGAAGGACTTTCGCCTCTTCGACGCCAGGAACGCGTCGGTGGCCCAAGGCGAACTTAAGTGCTTCTGCCGCTGAAGTGATGTCGTCCCCCTCGGCCCACTCTCGCAACCAACTACGGATACCTCGCTTGGGCAGCAACTCCAAAGCGCGCCTCATGTCCCGTCCCTCCTCTTCGAAGAGGTCGGGGTCCACACTGACGGCGAACAGTTGCCGGAGACGTGTGAACCGCTGGGCCGAGCTGTAGCACCGCCAGTGCGGAACGTCATCACCTGTGTTCGCGGACGCGATCCATTGGCGGTGCGTGGCCTCGTTAACGTCGGCTAGATCAATTTCGAAATCGAGCGGGCGCAGCTCAGCCGCGCTCACCAGCTTCCCGCTCACGCCAGGAATCAGTGGTGTCTCGGTTGAGAGTTGTGGGATAAGACTGCAGAGATGACGATCTCCAAACGATCGCTCCTCCCGCCCGCGAGCCGGTAGGTAGTCGAGAAGAGCGGCCGGATCTTCCGACGTGCTCACGCGAGGTAGGACATCGACAAATATCTCGCCCAGTGTTCGCAGTATCTCGCGGTTGTAGTCGTTCCGAAGCAGAGTGGTTCGATCGTCATTGACACTCCAAGGCGCATTGAAAAGCGCCGACGCAGAGGTGGTATCGAGCAGAGGAAAGTAGGACCAGAATTGTCCGACTCTCTGCTGAGCATGCCGAACGGGTACCGCGACAGTAACTTTGACTTGGGCGCGCGAAACAGCCTCGCCCACTTCTTGGCGTGCCGCAGCCGAAGGAGAATGCATCCTGTCCTGGACGATCCATTCATCGCCATTGCCGTCAGGACGCTCGATCTTTAGAAGGCCACTCCCCAAGTCGCGGGAGACATGGCTTGTATCCAACCCTTCGTCGCCAAGAACGCGTAACTTGACCTCGCGGACAGTGCTGACGAAGAGCAGGAACTTAGAGTCAAACTTCTCCATTTCGGTACGAAGCCGGCGGAGATTTGTTGCGTGGGGCAATTTGATAACGGTCACTGCCCAATCTGCGAGCTCGGCGAGGATTGGATCGGCCGCGAAATGTTCGTGTGGATGGATCAGCGTAGGCGTGCGAAGAACCGGATATTTCTTGCTGCGAGCGCCAACCTCGTCGATGGCCGCGCGCGCCTCCCGAGAATTGAATTCGAAAGACACCGACCGACTGAAGATTTGAGGTGCATCCGTAACGGCAAGAACTGACTTGAATCCCAGCCCGAACCGCCCGATCTCATCGCCGCGTTTGCTGCTCAAATAAGCATGCATAAGGGCTACAAGCCCATTCTTGGAAAACGGCCGTCCCGCATTAGCGCAGTAGAGCGCATTGCGGTCGACGTCGAGCACAATCTCGACCCGGCCTGCGTTTTTTGCGGCACCCTCGTCGCTTATGCCTGACATAGCGTCCGCAGCGTTTTGTACCAGCTCTAGCAGTGTACGGTTCGCATACCCACCGACTCGGATCGATTCTTCGAGGTTGGCGTGTTCGGAGATTAGGTGCGGGTTGGCGCGATACGAGGCAACGGCCCTAGCGAACTGATCCTCCACCTCCTTGATGAGGCCAGCGTCAGGAGTCCATGCGTCCCCCGCTCGTGCTGTCTTCGCAGTCATCCTCAACCTCCCCGAAGATGCAAGTTGGCCTCGACGCGAGGCCCGGCGCCAGTACCGCGCGCTACCCAGGGGTCCGATGCGCCCGACCCGCGCTGTCGTTCGTCACAGTAGGTGGCAATCCGACATCGCATCGGGCGTTCGCCACGATAGGTGACCCTCCGACATCACATACGGGTTGAGCTATCCCCCCCGACACCGTGGATACCCCACACCATGGATAGCAGAACACGCTGACCCTGGTAAGCGAAAGAACCCGATCGTGCCGAACACGATTGAAGCTCTCGCCAGGCTGTCGGCGGCGTGGGACGAACCGGCACCTCATCGCTTACGCGACCTGATCCACTGGAGTCCGTCCCGCCTGGAGAAGTAGTTGCCATTACCCAGCCGCGTCGGCACGATCTCCCAGCGCATCACGGCGTAGTGGATCATTCGCCGAGTCACCGGCAGGTCCTGCTCATAGTGAAGATATTCAAATAGCTGCTGTTCAGTCATGTTGGGGAGGTCCAGATTTCCCATGCCCATGCTGTTGGCGACAGCGTGGTTGATCAGGTCGCGGATGATCTGCGCGAGCTGATCGGCCGTGTCAGTCATGATGATCGCCAGATTCGCTGCATTGCGTTGCGGTCCAACCAATCAGAGGAGCTATCTAAGCGCAGTTGTCGCAGATGCCAGTCGCCGGGAGAACCGTGTTGCATCCGGCACAAATCTTTCGGCAGCTGATCCCGCTTGGCTTGCGCCCGCTTGTAGTCCCGAGGCGCCCTTACTCGGGGCGTCAGTGTCGGCTTTCCACCGTCGGGCGGGAGTTCCGCGCCGAAAAATTTGTAGCATTCAAGGCGGGCTAGTGCGGCGTGATCGTCCAGAGCGTCAAGATCGTCGGGTACCGGCTCGCCGGCGACTTCGAGGACTTCACGGTAGCCGGCGCCGACTGTCCCTTCCGCGTGCACGACTAGGGACGTGAGGGGTGGCAAACCTTCCTTCGCACACTTCGCCACGAGCGGACCAAGCAACCTCCCAAGCCAATAGAGCTGGGCGTCATACCGAATACCCGTGGCTTCCTTGACTTTCTGAGCCAACTCTTTGTAAGTGATGACGGCGTTGTAGACCTTTGCCGTCCTGACTAGCTCGTCGAATGCGACAGGCAGAAACACATCAATCGCCGCGTCGAGCGACAGGTAGTTACCGTCTTCGTCATAAGGCACAAGTTTCCCCTCCCCTGCCCGGGCTCAACCATCGCACATCGATTCAACAACTGATTCGCAGACTGCCGCCTGAGCCTTCATGCTGTAACAGAGAGGGTGCCCAATCATGCAACGAGCTATGCAATGCCAACCTCGTCGCCGGAGACTACCGCGGATGCTGTGGCTGCTGAGAAGAGTAATCGCCCTTTACTCGGCAGCGGCGTCCTCTTGTCGGATGCCGTCAAGCCAGCGGTCAAGTGTTGCCCCCTCGAGTTCCCTGGCAATCAGAATCCGCGCTATGTCGCCGCCAGAAACCAGAACAACTGGATGACCGTCTTCGATAAGTTCCTTTTGCACGCCTATATCGAAATGCGATGTGGTGACGAATACTCCGAAGTCTCGATGTTTGATGCGGGAAATCAGGCGCATCATTTCCCTGACCCCGATAGCCTTCTTCCAGTGCTTGGCCTCAGCGCAAATGTCCAGCGAAATCAAATGATCGTCGTGTCCCACTCTGTACTTACCTACAACATCCCGTCCCCCGTCAACCACCTTGCGGGTCACTTCAAGGTCGAAAAATTTCGGATCCATCAGTCGCAGCAGCGCCTTGGTGAAATATTCGAACTGCCGATCGCTGAGAGAACGCACCGCCTCCAGTGCCTTCTCCTCCCGTTCCTTACGTGGCGGCCTGGGAAGCTGGTCGGCTTTCTTGCGGGGTACACGAGCAGGTGGTGTCGTCAACGGATCGTACTTGCCGGTCTCGACCCACTTTGCGAACGCAGGAGGACAACTCTTGGCCTTGGCTGGCGAGGCGCCTAACACGATCTCTTCCAGCCAGGAATACGGCACCGATTCCGCCTTCAAGATTGTGAACACGGCCCGGTAGTTCTGAAACCGTTCGTTGCCTTTGCGCCGCCAGACCGCCACGAGGTCTTCCAAGTTTGAGAGGCCCTCTGCACCGGGAACGGCGAGGCCCAAGAAACGCATATAGCTGCCGCCAACACCCACGTAGCTCTCGAAGCAGAGGAAGGGGCAGATGGCTTCGCGGTCGCCGTCATGCCGCAGCTCGAACGCCTTCTCAAGTAGCCGGTTGCCGCCGATAGGGGTTTTGTTGACTCTGTTGCCCGGTTTGCGATTATCGCCGTAGTAGGTGAACAGACCTGTCTCGCTATCCAGTGAATCCGGCCATTCCGGCTCACCGAAGTTTGTTACCAGCAGACAGAATCCACAATCTTCGATCGCGGTCGAGCCGTTCTTGAGGCTCTTAGGTCTGAAGCCCTGAGCGTTCGCGATGCCAACCCCGTCTGAGAAACGGAAGAAGCGGTTGAACTCATCGCGCGTGTCCTTCCAGTTGCTCAAGTTGCGATAGGAACCGTCGACGCGCAACTCGTCAGGGCGCTGAACTAGCCCGGCGTCCCCTGAGGTGTTCATGCGACGCAGCCTATCCCTGGTCCGTGGGGCACCACACTGAAGTCAGGCTACTGAATGCGCCGCTCTGAAAGAGCCGCTCACAAATAGATGAGTGCTATCGCGCGACAAGCGAGCTTTATCGTCGTTCACACCGGTGGCTCGGTACAGCGTCGAGCCGCTAATTGCCGAATCGCTCTCCGGTTCAAAAAATGTCGTGTTGGTTGGGCCTACTGGGGTCTCTGGCCGCGTCGGCCCGCTCGCGGAGGCAGCTTATGCAGACCCTGGTGCCGTCGCCTCGGATGAAAATGTTGTCGCCCACAAGTCGGTGGCGGCCGCTCGAGCAGAGGCGTTTTCGGACGCCGTGCCGGTGGGCATCATGCAGATTGTCGCTGTGGCTGCCGTACCGCAGGTTGGCGATCCAGAGGTTGGTCTTGTCGTCGTCGTCGTGCAGCACCACCTGGCCGGGCCGCGCGCCACCCAAGTAGGTCTCGCCCATCAGCCGGTGGACGGCGACCGTCCGCCCGCCCAAGCGCACGGAAGGGTATCGCCCCGACGCGACCAGGATGCGGCCGGTGCGGCGGTTGCGGACCCGGCCGAACGTGGAGACGTCGTAAGAGTCCTCGAAACCGCGCGCCGGGAGCCACAGCTCCGCGTCGAAATGCTCCACCTCTACGCCGCTGTAGAAAAGGATCGACCACCCCGCGGCGTGGCATCGATCACAGCAGCACTGCCCGGCAGGGACCGGCTGGCGGCACATGCCGCACCGCTGGGCTGCCATCTCCGGCTGGCCAAGTCTTTGGGCCTGGAAAGGGAGCTGGGCCATCAGGTCGCCGGCTCTGGGTCGGTGCGCTCGGCAATGTTCGGCGTCGCGGCGAGATGGCAGCGCTCGCAGAGTCCGCGGTCGATGGATGCCGCCGCCCACAATGGCACATCGCACACGGAGCAGTTCCCGGGCGGCGGTGTGTTTGCTCGGGCAGCGGCGAGCACACGCTTGACGTTGTCGGTGTAGCCGGGTGTCTCCGGCGTGGGCGCGCCAGGAGGCAGGTCCGGTTGCACATGCCTCTCGACGCGAGTCGGGGGTTGGAGTTCGTTTGCTGGCGGGTTGGAATTGGCGTGCGTCGGGTCCATCCCGTTGATCGGTGGGGTGAAACCCGCGGGGCGGTGAAGATTCGACGTTTCCCCAGGTCGGGTCTCGGCGTCCGGTGGTGTTGGGGTGGACGGCGTCCACCCTTGTCCATTCTTAGAATCCGCAGGTCGGGTGGGCTGGACAAGGGTGGATGGGGTGGACGCGGTATACCCCTCTCCGCGTTGCGTTGGCACCTTGAAGGCAGCGCCCTCGTCAATCAATTCGCTGATTGCTGGACCGAAGTAATCGCGGCGCAGATCCCCGCGCAGCTTGCCGTACAGATCGCTCTTGGTGATCACCTCGCCCGGGGACAACCTGGCGAGGTGCCCCGCGAGCGAACGCTTAACCCGATTGAGTTTGCCGTCCGACACGTATTCATCGTGCGCGATTGCGTCGGCGGCCCTGGCCAGCCGCTGCTGGCGGCGCTGCTCATCGGCGTCCCGCTGGATGCCGGCACGCGTCACCCGCGACGCCTGCATGAGGCGGCCCGCTATCTCCCAATCCTCTTCGGTCACTTCATCGCGCCCGGCGAGAACCATCAGGCCGCACGCCACTTTGAGGCGTGTCAGCAAGGCGTGGCCGTCGAGCGGGTCGACGCCAGCGCCGCGGTGATAGCCGACTTGGTGGCGGTCGATGGCCTCGCGGGCGACGTCGCAGACCTTGAGATCGATCAGGGCATCGCCTGCAGGGTCGGGAAATGGGATGGGAGGGATGACGCCAGGGCCCACCGCGACCGGCCGGTCTTCGGGCATATCAGGGTCACGGGTCGGCAGCCACACGAAACGTTGCGGCGTGCCGCCATCCGCGCCGGCCAGTAACACCTTGGCGCGCAGCGGCTGCACTCCCACGATGAGGCCGGCGCGGTAGGTCAGCGCCTCGACGCGGGTTTTGGTGTCTTTGTTCGCGTTGCTGAATCCCAGGCTTTCGCCCATGAACATTTTCCGCAGCTCGGCCTCTAGGGTCTGGCCGCGGCGGGCGAATAAGCCTGCGAGGGAGTCGATTTCGCTCGCTATAAAAAGCGCGGTGCGCTTGTCCTTGTCCATCTCCATCAGCGTGCGTGCGATGCCCTCGCCGCTGCCGGGCGAGAATTCGGGCGGGCGAGGGGCTGGATTAAGGTCCGGGTCCAGGTATTGGATGCAGTCGCGGCCGGCGGCCTCGCTTGCGCCCTTGCCCGCACCAGGTGGGCCGACGAGGGCGACGTTTAGGTTGATGGCGACCCTGCCTCCTATGGTGGGCGGGAGCACGACGTGCGGGGGGATTTGGCATGTTGCCCGTACTAGGGCGACGCCCAGCGTGGAGAGTGGGTTTGCCCTTCTCGATCGCGCGAAATCGCGGATGTGGGCGAGTTCTGGTCGCGCCCAGATATCGTCGTTCATGCGGTCACCGCCCGCTTCGTCCATGGGTGTGCGGCGGTGAAGTCGGCTCGTTCGCGGTGGCGGGTCGCGACCCGCGCCCAGTCCGCTGCTGCGGCGACCGCCTTCGCCGCCTCGGCCATTGCCGCCTGCTCCCAGCAGATGCCGTATGCCAGGCCCTCGGCCGCGTTGAGGACCCCGGCCAGCTTGTCGGGGTGGTCGTCGTGCAGGGCGCACCACGCGGGCGTGCCCAGCGCTGGTGCTGAGGTGTCCATCGCCCCGGTGCGCCGGCGTAGCCGGTTCAGATACTGGTGGACCGGATGCCAGGCGACCTGTTCGACCGTCATGCGTCGTCGAGGCCGGCGATGAAATCGCGGAGCGCCTGCTCTGGAATTAGTCTGCGCCGCCCAATTTTCACGGAACGTAGCTGCCCGGATGCCATCAGGGCGAAGACTGTGGACCGGCCTACCTTGAGCTTTTCCATGGCCTCGGGAATCTCGTTGAGCTTGGCGGGTCTGGCGGCGTCGTCCAGCAGGCGGGCGACCTCGTCCCGTAGTTGTTGGTCGGTGGTCATGCGATCCCTCAAATGTTTCCATAATGCGACAAGCCGCGTATCCTTGTAACCGTTATGGCGAGTCTACGCCGGGATACGCCGTAATGCGTATAGGTCCAATGAAAGGTGTCACTTTGCCGAAAACCGATGTGACTGCCAAGCAGTGGCAAAAGGAGCTGGCGGCGCGGACGGGCAGCGCGGTCCGGGAACGCCGAAAGGCTCTGGACCTCACGGCGGCCGGGCTGGCCGAACGCACCGCGGAGCTGGGGTATCCGGTATCGCGGGTCGCGATCGGAAAGATCGAAACCGGCCATCGCGAGGGCAAAATGGACCTGGCCGAATTGCTGGTTCTGGCGGCTGCGTTAGCAATCCCCCCGGTCATGCTGATCTACCCGGGCCTGCCACACGGCCCCGTCGAAGTGCTGCCTGGGTTGGAATGCGATTCAGTGGACGCCCTTGAGTGGTTCGTCGGCGACAGCCCCAAGCTGGCGTTCCGGATGACCGAACGGTTCGGGGTGTCGCAGCAGGAGGTTGTCGATGCCGGCGAGCCGCTGCTGCTGACGCGCGAGCTGAAGGGGATCGAGAGCGAGCTGGCGCGTGTGCGCGACCTACAGCAGCAGCTGGCCCATGATGCGGCGGCCCGCGAGGCTGATGAGTTGGACGGCGGAAGGTTCGCCCAAACCCTGAAGTCCGCGCTCGACGCGAACGAGAAGCTGCGTGTGCAGACCATCCGCCAGCTAAGGGCGCTGGGTCAGCCAGTGAGAGAAGAGGACCAATGAGACAGCAACTACCTCCGCAGATAACGAAAGTCACGACAACCGACCGCAAAACTGGGAAACCTGTTGTGCGATACCAACTTCGGACAGATGGCGGTGTGAACCCGGCGACCGGCAAGCGTCAGCAGGTTCGCCGCCGCTACAACACCGAGGCTGCAGCCCGCCGCGCTCTCGCCGCAATCGGTGACGAGGCGATCACTGGCCAGTTCGTCGCCCGCAAAACGGCCACCGTCGAGCAGGTCTGCGAGCAGTGGCTTGCTGGCCGCCACAATCTGCGGGCCAGCTCGCGCTCCAAGGTGGCCTACGACTTGGCGCCCCTGCGGGAGCGGCACGGGAACCTGCCGGTGCAGCGGCTCACCAAGCGTCATATCGACGAGCTGGTAGCCGATCTGCTCGCCGGCGGCACCAAGACGGCGAAGGGTCGGACCCGGCGCCCGTGGGGAGCCGACGCGGCGAACAAGGTCATTCAAACCATCGCCCAGGTGCTGGCCGACGCGCAGCGTCGTGGCCTGGTGGCCCGCAACGTCGCCGAGCATGTCGATCGCGTCAACCGGCCACACAAGGTGGTCGACACCTACACCGAGGACGAGGTTCAGCAGTTCCTCGCGGCGCTGGCCGATGACCGGCTCGGGCACGCATGGGAGCTGGCCCTGTCCGGGATGCGCCGGGGTGAGATCGCAGGATTGCGTTGGCAAGACGTCGACTTGGACGCTAGAACGCTGTCCATCGTGAACAACCGGGTGTCGGCCGGTGGCAAGGTCGTCGAGAACGATCCGAAGTCGGCCACGTCACGGAGGACGCTGCCGCTGCCCGATCGGCTCGTGGCGGTGTTGAAGGCGGCCAAGAAGCGGCAGGTGGCCGAGCGGCTGGCGCTGGGCGCGGCCTACCGGTCCGGGGCCTACGTGGTGTCCAACGAGATCGGCGACCCGTACTCACCGGCGGTACTGTCTCGGTACTGGCGGGAGGCCGTCGAGGCGGCCGGTCTGCGGCATATCAAGTTGCACGCCGCCAGGCACACCTGCGCCACGCTCATGCACTTGCACGGGGTGCCCGTCGCGGTGATCGCGGCGTGGATCGGTCACCGCGACGCCAGCCTGACGATGCGGATTTACACGCACGGCGGCCAGTTAGCTGCGCTGCAGGCGGCCGGAGCGAGTTTGGACCGAGTTGTGTCATCGTGTGTCACCGAGCCTCTTGCTCGAACACGACGCAAGGCATCGCCGCGGGTAAACGTGGAGCCGATGACGGGAATCGAACCCGCGTATTCAGCTTGGGAAGCTGATGTTCTGCCATTGAACTACATCGGCGCTGTCGACAACGAAGGCTAGCATCCGGCGGCGGATCCGTTGGGCGAGTAGGGCGGCCGCCAACGACCCGACCGCGGCCGTCGGCCCCGCCGCACAAATGCCCGCGGCCGCGGAAATGGCCGCTGTCCTGCAAATTCGAAGACGCGTGTTTATTATTCCGTGATCGTGTCGTAATGTGCCTGGGGTGGGTCGGCACAGATTAGCCAAGAAGCGGCGGAAGTCCCCGCTTGTCCTGGCAGCGGCGCTGGGCCCCGCCGCGGTGTTCTTCGCGGCGGCCGGAGACGTCGGCCCTTTCGTGCCGCGTCCCATCGCGCAACCCGTTATTGGCGACACTTCAGCGTGCTGCTTAGAAATCGTGCCGGCAAAGCCGGTGGGGATTGTGCTGGCGTCGGATGTGTCCCGCGGCGACGGCATGGATGCGCCCCTCGCGGCGTCCAGGTACCACACCCGATCCCGGTTCCTGCCGGCCGGGCTCGCCCCCGAGCAGGGCCTCCAGGTCAGAACCATCCAGGTCTCCCGCGCCATCACCGCAAAGTTCCCCCAGATCCACGAAATGGGCGGCGTGCGACCGGATCCGCTGCCCTGGCACCCGCTGGGATTGGCGATCGACGTAATGATCCCCAACCCGCAGAGCGCCGACGGCATCGCCCTGGGCGACGAGATCGTCGCGTACGTGATGCAGAACGCGCGGCGCTTCGGGATCCAGGACGCGATCTGGCGCGGCGTCTACTACACGCCGGGCGGGGCGCAGCCGAGCCGGCTCGGCCACTACGACCACGTCCACGTCACGACCACCGGCGGGGGCTACCCCAAGGGTGGGGAGATGTATCTGGCTGACTGACGGCCAGCGGCTAGGCTCGTCGCGTGCTGCTCTCCGATCGTGACCTCAGGGCCGAAATCACCGCCGGCCGATTGGGCATCGACCCCTACGACGCCACCCTGGTGCAGCCATCGAGCATCGACGTCCGCCTGGACTGCATGTTCCGCGTCTTCAACAACACCCGCTACACCCACATCGACCCGGCCAAGCAGCAGGACGAGCTGACCACGCTCGTCGAACCTGTCGAGGGTGAGCCGTTCGTGCTGCACCCCGGCGAATTCGTGCTCGGCTCCACGCTGGAGCTGTTCACCCTGCCCGAGGACCTCGCCGGCCGGCTGGAAGGCAAATCGTCGCTGGGCCGGCTGGGGCTGCTGACGCATTCGACCGCCGGCTTCATCGATCCGGGCTTCAGCGGCCACATCACGCTGGAGCTGTCCAACGTCGCCAACCTGCCGATCACGCTGTGGCCGGGCATGAAGATCGGTCAGCTGTGCATCCTGCGGTTGACCAGCCCGGCCGAACACCCTTACGGCAGTTCGCAAGTTGGGTCGAAGTACCAGGGCCAGCGCGGACCCACGCCGTCGCGCTCCTATCAGAACTTCATAAGGTCTACATAGGTTCTGCGGGCCTCCCGCGCCCCCTTTCTGCGCGATACTTAGTTAGCCATGGTTCTTTCCTCCGCCTAGCCGTGGTTCGTCTCGCAATACCTTTGGAGGGGTTGTCTTGGAAATCGTGCTCGGGGTGTCGATGGCACCGGCATCGATCCAAATGGTTGTCCTAGAGGGCGAATACGGCGACGGTGCCACCGTGGAAGAGGACGTCTTCGACGTCTCCGCCGCCGACGAGGCGGCCACCGCGAGCGCGTCCGACCAGGTGCTCGCCGCGATCCTGGGCACCCGGGAGGGCGCGGCCGACGCCGGGCTCGAGGTGTCGTCCATCGGCGTCACCTGGACCGACCAGTTCGAGGCGGCGGCGCTGCGCGACGCGCTGGCCGCCTACCGCATCGAGAACGTCATGTTGGTGTCCGCCTTTCTGGCGGCGACGGCGTTGGCCCAAAACGTCGGCGGCGCAATGGGTTACGAGCGAACCGCCGTGATGTTCGTGGAGCCCGACACCGCGACGCTGGCTGTCGTCGAGACTGCCGACGGCTCGATTCCCGACGTCTACAAGCAACCGATCTATGCCGATTCCTACGACCAGGCCGCCGCCCAGCTCGGCGGCATGATCGTCGGGCTGGAAAAGCTGGAGGCCGCGCCGGACGGCGTGCTGGTGGTCGGCTCGGGCGTCGACATCGCCCCGCTGAAGCCGGCGCTGCAGACGGCGACCTCCCTCGCGGTGAGCGTGCCGGAGGAGCCGGAGACGGCGCTGGCCCGCGGCGCCGCCCTGGCCTCGGCCAACGCGCCGCTGTTCGCCTCGTCGACCGCCGCGCTGGCATACGCCCAAGATCCGGGGACCGGTGCCGTCGACCAGTACTCGCTGCCCGAGTACCTCTATGTGCCGTTCGGGCCCGAGGCGGTCGACGACGAGCGGGCTTACAGCGCGGTACCGGACGAGGACGCGGACTCGCCGACCGTCGTCATCGAGAAGCTCTTCATGCCCGAAGAAAGCGAACCGCGGCGCCGGCCGGCCTTGCTGATCGGAAGCGGGTTGGCGGTCGCCGGCATCAGCGCGGTGCTGGCGCTCGAGATCGCGCTGGCGATCGGCATCCGCACGACCGGCACCGTCGCGCTGCAGCCCACCCCCGGGCAGCACCTGATCGTGCCGACGCAGGAGGCGCCTGCCCCCGTCGAGGCGTCGGCCCCGGCGGCGAAGCTCAACCTGCCCGAGCCGGTGGCGGCACCGAAGCCGATGACTCCGCAGTTCGCCGCGCCGCTGCCGGCGGCCCCTCCGCCGCCCGCGGCGCCGCCCATTCCCGCGGCCCCGGCTCCGGTGGTGCCGGTTCCCGTCGTGGTCCCCCCGATCGCGCCGGTGATCTTGCCCCCGATCCGCGTACCAGTTCCCAACCCGGTGCTGACGCCGCCGGTGATTGAGGGGCCGCCGCACGTGTCGGCCCCGCCACCTGTGCTGCCCCAACCGCCGGTGCACGTCCCCGAACCGCCGCAGACCGGCGGCACTGGGCCCCAGTGGCC
>NZ_LZJJ01000175.1:0-916 GCF_001667625.1 Mycobacterium sp. E1715 | reverse complement strand
CTCCAAAACCACTACGACACCGCCGACATCCTGCCGCTCACCGCACTCCAAGAAGGACTGCTCTTCCACGCCACCACCGCTCGGGATCTCGGCGATCTGTACGCGATGCAACTCGACGTCACGGTCGCCGGCCCACTCGACCCGCGCCGGCTGCACGACGCCGTCCGCGCCGTCGTCGAGCGCCACCCCAACCTGGCCGCTCGGTTCTGCCGGCAGTTCGACCAACCGGTTCAAATCATTCCGGCCCACCCCTTGGCGGTATGGCGAACGAACTGGTGCTCTTGGGACCGGGCTTGAGCCGGCCCGGCGGACCGACGAGGGTGGGGGCGTCAAGGCCGGCGAGCGCTTGGGCCCAGGCGTCGCGGGCGGCGTCGAGGTCGCGCTCGGCCAGCCAGCTGACGAACCGGCGATAGGGTGTCGCGGCCGGCAGTTGCCGGCCTTGGTAGCAGCCGAAAATCTCGTGCAGCAGGATCGGTAGCGACCACCCGTCGAGCACGATGTGGTGGAACGTCAGCACAATTCGATGGAGGCTCTCTCCGGTGCGAAGCAGAGCAACCCGGAAGACGGGTCCGGCGGTGAGGTCACCGACCGCGGCCCGTTCGTCGGCGCAAATCCCTTCGATCCGATCATCGGCTTCGACGGCCTCGTATCGCCATACCGCCAAGGGGTGGGCCGGAATGATTTGAACCGGTTGGTCGAACTGCCGGCAGAACCGAGCGGCCAGGTTGGGGTGGCGCTCGACGACGGCGCGGACGGCGTCGTGCAGCCGGCGCGGGTCGAGTGGGCCGGCGACCGTGACGTCGAGTTGCATCGCGTACAGATCGCCGAGATCCCGAGCGGTGGTGGCGTGGAAGAGCAGTCCTTCTTGGAGTGCGGTGAGCGGCAGGATGTCGGCGGTGTCGTAGTGGTTTTGGAG
>NZ_LZJJ01000174.1:0-15915 GCF_001667625.1 Mycobacterium sp. E1715 | reverse complement strand
GCTGCGGATGTAGGACTGCGCCACGGGCGAGCTGTTCAGCTGCGCGGCGGCCGCCGGATCGGTGGCGTTGAGCGCCGCGATCACCTGTCCGTAGTTGCACGTGGTGTTGATGATCGCGTCCGTCGGGTCCGCGGATGCGATCCCGGCGCCGGCGGTCAACGCCACCGCGGCGCTACCGATCGCGACGGTCAATTTGGTCAACGACAGCCTCATGTGTGGACACCTTCCCCGTTAATGCACCGCTATCAAGGCGACGACATCTGCCCAGCGGTTGCCGTCTTCCGGTCGAGGTTACCAGGCGCCACGACCGTGCTTCCATTTCAATGGTTATCGCACGACCCCGCCGGACTGCGACTTTGCGCAGGTCGGCGGCCCGGGGCCGGTGTTCGCCCTTGGCGAAACGCACCCCGCCCGCGGCCTCCGAGACCGGCGGTCTTAAATCGTCTGTTTAACGGGCGCGCCAAGTGGTTGACGTGTATGTGCAACGTCTAGTATCAGTAACCGAAAGCTTTGTCTGGAGCGGCCGGCAGCACCGGGCGCGAGCCGAAGAGCAGCCCACACCGAAGTAGTACATAGAGGAGACGTCTGTGACCTACACGATCGCCGAGCCCTGTGTCGACATCAAAGACAAGGCATGTATCGAGGAGTGCCCGGTCGATTGCATCTACGAGGGCGCGCGGATGCTGTACATCCATCCCGACGAGTGCGTCGACTGCGGGGCGTGCGAGCCGGTCTGCCCCGTCGAAGCGATCTACTACGAAGACGACGTGCCCGAGCAGTGGAGCCAGTACACCCAGATCAACGCCGACTTCTTCACCGAACTGGGATCGCCGGGCGGCGCCGCCAAGGTCGGCATGACCGAGAACGACCCGCAGTCGGTCAAAGACCTGCCGCCGCAGGGCGAGGGCGACTGAGCCGGCCGGTGCTGGATCAGCCCGGTGTGAGGCCGCGCGCCGCACGCGGGCGAGTGTCGGCGTCCCTGCCGGAATTCCCGTGGGACACGCTGGCCGACGCGAAAGCGCTGGCCGGCTCCCACCCCGACGGGATCGTCGACCTGTCCGTCGGGACACCGGTCGACCCCGTCGCGCCGGTGATCCAAGAGGCGCTCGCCGCCGCCGGATCCGCGTCCGGGTACCCCGCCACCGCCGGCACTCCGCGACTGCGGGAAGCGGCGGTCGCCGCGCTGGCCCGCCGCTTCGGCGTCACGGGGGTCAGCGAGGCCGCCGTCCTGCCGGTGATCGGCAGCAAGGAGCTCATCGCCTGGTTGCCGACGCTGCTGGGGCTCGGACCCGCGGACGTGATCGTGGTGCCCGAGCTGGCGTATCCCACCTATGACGTCGGGGCCCGGCTGGCCGAGGCGCCGGTGCTGCGCGCGGACTCGCTGACCCAGTTGGGCCCGCAATCGCCTGCGCTGGTCTACCTGAACTCCCCGAGCAACCCGACCGGCCGCGTGCTGGGCGTCGACCACCTGCGCAAAGTGGTCGGCTGGGCGCGCGAGCGGGGCAGCGTGGTGGCCTCCGACGAGTGTTACCTGGGCCTGGGCTGGGACGCCCAACCGCTGTCGATCCTGCATCCGTCCGTGTGCGACGGCGACCACAGCGGGCTGCTGGCGATCCACTCGCTGTCCAAGAGTTCGTCGTTGGCCGGCTACCGGGCAGGGTTCGTCGCCGGTGACCCCGACCTGGTGGCCGAGCTGCTGGCGGTGCGCAAGCACGCCGGGATGATGGTGCCCACGCCGGTGCAGGCGGCCATGGTCGCGGCGCTGGACGACGACGCCCACGAGCGGGCGCAGCGGGAGCGGTACGAACGGCGGCGCGCGGCGTTGCTGCCGGTGCTGCGGGCGGCCGGATTCACCGTCGACCACTCCGAAGCCGGCCTGTATCTGTGGGCCACGCGCGGCGAGCCATGCGCGGACACCGTCGACTGGCTGGCGGGGCGCGGCATCCTGGTGGCGCCCGGCCACTTCTACGGCCCGCGCGGCGCGCAACACGTGCGCGTCGCGTTGACGGCCACCGACGAGCGGATCGCCGCCGCGGTGCAGCGACTCGCCTGACCGGCGCCGCCCAACTGCCACCGTGGCGGCGGCGAACGTGCACAATGCATCGCAGGTGTTTCGCCCGCTCACGGTAAGGACGGTGGTCGTGACCGCTTCGGCCGGCAAGCTACGGATCCCCCTTTCGGTCGGGGACATCGCCAAGCGGGTTTTCCTGGGCAAGCCGTTGGTCACCGAGGACATCGCCTCCGAGAAGTTGTCGAATCCGGTTGCGCTTGGCGCTCTTTCACCGGACGCCGTGTCATCGGTCGCCTATGGTCCCGAGCAGATCCTGATCGAGCTGTTGCCGCACGCGGGGTTGGCCGCCTTCCTGTTGTTGCTTCCGATCACCGGTGTCATCTTGCTCATCCTCGTGCTGGTGGCCGCCTCGTATCGGCAGGTGGTCATGGCCTACACCCGGGCGGGCGGCTCCTACATCGTCGCCCGCGAGAATTTCGGGCCCCGGGTGGCGCAGATAGCCGCCGCCGCGTTGCTGATCGACTACGTGGTCACCGTTGCGGTGCAGTCGGCGGCCGGGACGGTCGCGGTGGTGTCGGCCGTCCCCGCGCTGGGCCCCTACAGCCTGGAAATCACGGTCGGTGTGGTGCTTGCCATCTGCTACGCAAACCTGCGCGGCTTGAAGGAAGCGGGCCTGCCGTTCGCGCTGGCCACCTATGCCTTCATCGGCATGGTCGGCCTGACCATCGTGGTCGGCGTCATCCGCGCGGCCATGGGGAACCTGCCGGTCTACGATCCCACGCACATGGCGGGAACCGTGCCCGTCCACCAGGGCAACGGGCTGGTGCTGGGGGCGACGATCTTGGTGTTGCTGCGAGCCTTCGCCAACGGAGGCTCGTCCCTGACGGGGGTGGAGGCCATCTCCAACACGGTCGACCACTTCCGAAAGCCGCAGGGCCGCAACGCCCGCCGAGTGCTCACGGCCATGGCCACCATCCTTGGCGTGTTGCTGGCCGGGGTCGCCTATCTGGCGCACGTCACCCACGCCACGCCGTATCTCACCGAGTACCCGTCGGTGCTGTCGCAGATCGGTCGCGCCGTATTCGGCAACGGCCTGCTCGGCAACGTCTTCTATACGCT
Organism: Mycobacterium sp. E1715; assembly: GCF_001667625.1. Taxonomy (NCBI): domain Bacteria; kingdom Bacillati; phylum Actinomycetota; class Actinomycetes; order Mycobacteriales; family Mycobacteriaceae; genus Mycobacterium; species Mycobacterium sp. E1715. Next base: position 12,785 of record NZ_LZJJ01000174.1, on the reverse strand, counting down.
GGTCCAGGCCGCCACCGCCGCCATCCTGTTCACCGGCGCGAACACCAGCTTCAACGGGTTCCCGGCGCTGGCCAGCTTCGTCGCCGAGGACCGCTTCCTGCCGCGCCAACTCACCAAACGCGGTCACCGCCTGGTCTTCTCGAACGGCATCATCACGCTCACGGCGCTGTCCGTGCTGCTGTTGGTGGTGACGGGCGGCTCGGTCAACGCGCTGGTTCCCTTCTACGCGATCGGCGTGTTCACGGGGTTCTCGATGGCCGGCTACGGGATGACCAAACACCATCTGAGGCACCGCGAACCGGGATGGCGACGCCGCCTGGCCATCAACCTCTCCGCGGCCGTCCTGTCCACGGTCGTGGTGGGCATCTTCGCGGTGGCGAAGTTCACCGAAGGCGCGTGGCTGGTGGTCATCGTCTTCCCGCTGCTGGTGTTCATACTGACGCGGCTCAACCGCGAATACCGCGCCGAGGCAGCCATTCTCGAGATGTTCCGCACCGACCGCCCGGAGTTGGTGAAGTACGCGCGGCACCGGGTGTTCGTGTTCGTCGACTCCGTCGACCTGGCGGTGATCGAAGCGTTGCGCTACGGCAGGGGATTGCGTGCCGACGAGTTGACCGCCGTGCACTTCATGGTGGACCCGGCCCACGCCGCCATACTGCGGAAGCGTTGGGACCACTTCGATCTGGACACCCCGCTGCGGGTCGTCGACTGCCCGGACCGGCGGATCATCCGGGCCGCGCAGCTGTTCGTCGCCAAGGCCCGCGACGAACAAGCGCGCACCAACGTGACGGTGCTGCTGCCGCGCCGGACGTTCGGGCGGCTGCTTGGGCGGCTGCTGCACGACCGCACCGCGGACAAGATCTCCAGCGCGGTGAGCCTGATCCCCGACGCGGCGGCGACGATCGTGCCGTACGACGTGGAATCGCGCATTCGGGAGGCCTACCCCGACACGTTCGAGCAACGGATCGCCGACGAGATCGACAAGCTCGAGGCGTGGGTGTCCAGGGGCGAGGACGAGAAGGTGGACGCCTACGAGCACCCGGAGCGGCCGGGGTCGGTCATCCTGGTGGCCGGCCTGATCTCCGGGCAACGGGCCACCGTCGAGGGGCGGGTCAGCGAGGTCGAGGACGTCAACGACCGCGGGCGCACCCTGCGCGAGGTCGTCGTGGGGGACAACAGCGGGGAGATCACCATCACCTTCCGCCCCGGCCACGGCGGCGCCGACATCCAGCCAGGCCAGCTGTTGCGGATAACCGGGAAGGCCCGCCAGACGGGCAACCGGCCCATCTCGATGGTCGACCCGACGTATCAGGTGATCGAGGACCCCGCGGAGGCGGTCGATTCCAGCGAGTCGGGGGACGCCGGCAAAGCGTAGCGGCTACCGGATTGCCCCCAAACGCTGTGGCTTCACAGCGTTTCGCGCACGCGGCCCCGTCCGGCGGGCGCTCTTCGTCGGTGTTCACCATCGCCGTTGCGCTGCCGGGGAAACCGCGGAAGCCACAGTCGCGACAGAGGTTTCACGGCGATCCGTCCCTGGCAAATTCGCGGGCCGGCCGTATTCTCCAAGCGGTTAAGCTGACGGAGTTCAGGTCGGTAAGCTGACACCCGCGCGACTGGCCAACGCCGTTGGGGGAGAACAGAGGACTGCACATTGCGTGCCGCAACCGCCACACCCGTTGCTGTCATCGGTATGGCCTGCCGGCTTCCCGGTGGAATCGATTCCCCGCAACGGCTGTGGGAGGCGTTGCTGCGCGGCGCCGATTTCGTCGGCGAGATCCCCGCCGACCGGTGGGACGCGGACCTGTACTACGACCCCGAGCCCGGCGTGCCCGGCCGGTCGGTGACGCGGTGGGGGGCCTTCCTGGACGACGTCGGCGGCTTCGACTGCGATTTCTTCGGCATGACCGAGCGCGAAGCCACCGCGATCGACCCCCAACACCGTTTGCTGCTGGAGACGTCCTGGGACGCCATCGAGCACGCGGGCCTCGATCCCGCGCGGTTGTCCCACTCGCAGACCGGCGTCTTCGTCGGGCTGACGCACGGCGACTACGAACTGCTCTCCGCCGACTGCGGCGCCGCCGAGGGCCCGTACGGCTTCACCGGCACCAGCAACAGCTTCGCGTCCGGGCGGGTCGCCTACACGCTGGGGCTGCACGGCCCGGCCGTCACCGTTGACACCGCGTGCTCGTCGGGGTTGATGGCCGTGCACCAGGCCTGCGGCAGCCTCAACAGCGGCGAGAGCGATTTGGCCCTGGCCGGCGGTGTCGCCGTGACCCTCGAACCGCGCAAGTCCGTCTCGGGGTCGCTGCAGGGCATGCTGTCGCCGACCGGCCGCTGCCACGCCTTCGACGTCAACGCGGACGGCTTCGTCTCCGGTGAGGGCTGCGTCGTGCTGCTGCTCAAGCGGCTCGACGACGCGCAACGCGACTCCGACCGCATCCTGGCCGTCCTGCGCGGCACGGCGGCCAACCAGGACGGCCGCACCGTCAACATAGCGGCGCCGTCGGAAACCGCCCAGGTGGCCGTCTACCGCAAGGCCCTGGAGACCGCCGGCGTCGACGCCGCCACGGTCGGCTTCGTCGAGGCGCATGGGACCGGCACCCCGGTCGGGGATCCGATCGAATACGCGAGCCTGGCCGCCGTGTACGGGACCGGCGGGCCCTGCGCGCTGGGCTCGGTCAAAACCAATTTCGGCCACCTGCAGTCGACCTCCGGACCGCTGGGGCTGATGAAGGCCATCCTCGCGCTACAGCACGGCACGGTGCCGCAGAACCTCCACTTCACCCGGCTGCCCGACGAGATGGCCGCGATCAAGACGGAACTGTTCGTGCCGCAGGCCAACACGCCGTGGCCCGGCGACCGGCGCCCGCGCCGCGCCGCGGTGTCGTCATACGGGATGTCCGGCACCAACGTGCATGCCGTCTTGGAGGAGGCGCCGCCGGAACAAGCGCCGCCGGCCGCCCCGAATGCCAACGGGGCGTTGTTGTTCCCGGTGTCGGCGACGTCCGCCGAACAATTGCGCGTCACGGCCGCCCGGCTGGCGGATTGGATCGACGCCGGCGGTGCCGGCACCGCCGGCCTGTCGGACGTCGGCTACACACTCGCGCGCCGCCGCGCACACCGGCCGGTGCGCACGGTGGTGTCCGCCGGCGACCTCGGTCAGCTGAGCGCGGCCCTGCGCGAGGTCGCCGGCGGCGACATCCCGCATCTACCCGCCGTGGGGCAGGACGACCGGGGACCGGTCTGGGTGTTCTCCGGCCAAGGCTCGCAGTGGTCGCAGATGGGCGCCGGGCTGCTGGCCTCCGAACCGGTGTTCGCCGCGACGATCGCGGCGATGGAACCGCTGATCGCCGCGGAATCGGGGTTCTCGGTGACCGAGGCGATGTCGGCGCCCGAGGTGGTGACCGGCATCGATCGGGTGCAGCCGACGATCTTCGCGATGCAGGTCGCGCTGGCCGAGACGATGAAGTCCTACGGGGCCCGTCCCGGCGCGGTCATCGGCCATTCGCTCGGTGAATCCGCCGCGGCGGTCGTCGCCGGTGGCCTGTCGCTGCAAGACGGCGTGCGCGTCATCTGCCGGCGCTCGAGGCTGATGGCGCGGCTCGCCGGGAGTGGCGCCATGGCGTCGGTGGAACTGCCGGGCCAACAGGTGTTGTCGGAACTGTCCATTCGCGGGATCTCCGACGTGGTCCTCTCGGTGGTCGCGTCGCCCACGTCGACGGTCGTCGGCGGCGACACGCAGTCGATCCGGGACCTGGTCGCGGTCTGGCAGGAGCAGGACGTGGTGGCGCGCGAGGTGGCGGTGGACGTGGCCTCGCACTCGCCCCAGGTCGAGCCGATCCTCGACGAACTGGTCGAGGCCCTCGCCGGCCTCGAGCCCAGGGAGCCGGAGGTTCCCTACTACTCGGCGACGCTCTGGAACCCCCGCGAACGGCCGTCGTTCACCGCCGACTACTGGGGCGAAAATCTAAGGTACACAGTGCGATTCGCGGCGGCCGTGCAGGCCGCCCTCAAGGACGGTTTCCGCGTCTTCGGGGAGCTTTCGCCGCATCCCCTGCTCACGCACGCCGTCGAGCAGAACGCCGCAAGCCTGGACATGCCCATCGCGGCGCTGGCGGCCATGCGCCGGGAGCAAGAGCTGCCGGCCGGGTTGCGGGCGTTCGTCGCCGACGTGCACAGCGCCGGCGCCGTGGTCGACTTCTCGGTCCAATACCCGAGCGGCCGCCTGGTGGACGCGCCCATCCCGACGTGGACCCATCGCAGGCTCATGCTCAGCCGCGAGGCGAAGGAGCAGGCGCACGGCGCCTCGGTCCAGGCCGTCCATCCGCTACTCGGTGCGCACGTGCACCTGTACGAGGAACCGGAGCGACACGTCTGGCAGGGCGATGTCGGCACCGAGGCGCACCCGTGGCTCGGCGATCACCAAATCCACCACGTGGCAGCGCTTCCCGGCGCCGCGTACTGCGAGATGGCGCTGACCGCCGCGCGGGCGGTCCTCGGCGAACGGTCCGAGGTCACCGACATCACGTTCGAGCAGACCCTGCTGCTGGACGGCGGGACGCGGGCGTCGTCGGCGGCGACGGTCACCGCGCCCGGCGTTCTCGAGTTCACCGTGGACACCCACGAGGACGGCGAACGCGTGCGCCGGGCGCGCGCGGTCCTGCGCGCGCAGGAAGGGGCGGACGAGGACGGGCCGCAGCAGCCGCCCGCCCACGACATGGCCACGCTGATCGCCAATCATCCGTCCGGCATGGACGGCGCCGAGTTGCGAAAGGCGTTCGACGCCATCGGGATTCAATACGGTCCCGCCTTCTCGGGCCTGGCCGCCGCGCTCCTCGGCGACGTGGACACACCCACGGTGCTCGCCGAGGTGGCGCTGCCCGGAGCCATCCGCTCGCAGCAGTCGGGCTACGCGATCCACCCGGCCCTGCTGGACGCATGCTTTCAGTCGGTGGTCGTTCACCCGGTGGTCCAGCAGGCCGGCGCGGGTGGCCTGCTGCTGCCGGTCGGCGTGCGCCGGCTGCGCAGCCATGCCCCGGCGCGCAATGCGCAATACTGCCTGGCCCGGGTGACGTCGTCGGGCCCCGGCGAGTGCGAGGCGGACATCGACGTGCTGGACCAGTCCGGCGCCGTGCTCCTGACCGTCGAGGGGCTGCGGCTGGCCGGTGGGGTCTCCGAACGCGAACGAGCCGAGCGGCTGCTCAACGAGCGGTTGTTGGCCATCGAATGGGAGCCGCGGGAACTCCCGGACGCCGCGCGGGCCGAGCCGGGATCGTGGCTGCTGCTCACCGCGTGCGAGGCGACGGATCCGCTCGCGACCCAGCTGGGCGAGGCGCTCGATTCCGATGGCGCCCACTGCACCACGCTCTCGTTGCCTGTCGGGCCGGTGGAAACCGCCGGGCTGCGCGCGCTGCTGTCCGGCAACGGCCCGGCCGCCTCGAACGGGCACGGCCCGCTCAAGGGCCCGACGGGTGTGGTCGTGGTGACCGCGCCACCGGGCGGCGGCCCCGACCAGGCGCGGCGCGCCCGCGACTACGTGTCGCACCTGGTGGCCGTCGCGCGTGAGCTCTCCGAGCTGCCCGGCGAGTCGCCCCGGCTCTTCGTGGTCACCAGGAACGCCGCCAGCGTGGCCGCCGGCGATGTGGCCAACCTGGAACAGGCCGGGCTGCGTGGACTGCTGCGGGTGATCGACTCCGAGCACCCGCACCTGAGCGCCACCCAAATCGACGTCGACGCGACGACCGGGCCGGAACACGTTGCGGCGCAACTCAAGAGCGGCTCGGGAGAAGACGAGACCGCCTGGCGCCAGGGGGAGTGGTACACCGCGCGGCTGCGGCCCGGTCCGCTGCGCCCGGCCGAACGGCAGACCGCGGTCGTCGATCACGAGCGGGACGGCATGCGCCTGCAGATCCGCACCCCCGGTGACCTCGAATCGCTGGAGTTCACCGCGTTCGACCGCGTCCCGCCCGGGCCGGGGGAGATCGAGGTCGCGATCGCCGCGTCCACCATCAACTTCGCCGACGTGCTGGTGGCCTTCGGCCGCTATCCCACCTTCGAGGGCTACCAACAGCAATTGGGCGGGGACTTCGCCGGCGTGGTCACCGCCGTCGGCCCGGACGTCACCGAGCATCGGGTGGGCGACCGCGTCGGCGGCATGTCCCGCAACGGCTGCTGGGGCACCTTCGTCATCGCCGACGCCAGGCACGCGGTCACCCTGCCGCCCGACCTCGCTTCCGAAGACGCCGCCGCCGTGGCCACCGCCTCGGCGACCGCCTGGTACGGCCTGCATGACCTGGCCCGCATCGCGCCGACCGACAAGGTGCTGATCCACTCCGGCACCGGCGGCGTGGGACAGGCGGCCATCGCGATCGCCCGGGCCGCGGGCTGCGAAATCTTCGCGACCGCGGGCAGCCCCCAGCGCCGGCAATTGTTGCGCGACATGGGAATCGAGCACGTCTACGACTCGCGCAGCACGGCGTTCGCCGACGAGATCCGCCGTGACACCGGCGGATACGGCGTCGACGTGGTGCTCAACTCGCTGTCCGGCGCCGCGCAGCGTGCGGGAGTCGAGTTGCTGGCGTTCGGCGGCCGATTCGTCGAGCTGGGCAAGCGTGACATCTACCGCGACACCCACCTCGGGCTGTTCCCGTTCCGCCGCAACCTGTCGCTGTTCGCGGTCGACCTGGCGTTGCTGACGTTCAGCCATCCCGACACCGTCCGACGCCTGCTGGCCACCGTGTACCGCCGCACGGCCGACGGCGGGCTGCCGTTGCCGCGGACCACGCACTTCCCGATCCACGACGCGGCCGCCGCGGTCCGCCTGGTGGCGGGCGCCGGCCACACCGGCAAGGTGGTGCTCGACGTGCCGCGCACGGGACGCAGTGTGGCCGCCGTCCCGCCGGAAAACGTGCGACCGTTCCGCACCGATGGCGCCTACATCGTCACCGGCGGCATCGGCGGGCTGGGCTTGTTCCTGGCCGGTCAGATGGCGGCGCGCGGCGCCGCACGGATCGTGCTGAATTCCCGCTCGGCGCCCAACGAGCAAGCCCGCCAAGACATCGAGCGTCTCCGCGCCGACGGGGCCGACATCGCGGTGGAGTGTGGCGACATCGCCGAGCCGGGCACGGCCGAGCGGCTGGTGGCGTCCGCGACCGAGACCGGACTGCCGGTGCGCGGCGTGCTGCACGCGGCCGCGGTGGTCCAGGACGCCACGCTGGCCAACGTGACCGACGAACTCATCGACCGATGCTGGGCGCCAAAGGTTTACGGAGCCTGGAACTTGCATCACGCGACGGCGGACCAGCCGCTGGACTGGTTCTGTTCGTTCTCCTCGGCCGCCGCGCTGGTCGGATCGCCGGGCCAGGGCGCCTATGCCGCGGCCAACAGCTGGCTGGACGCCTTCGCCCATTGGCGGCGCAGCCAGGGGTTGCCGGGCAGCGCGATCGCCTGGGGCGCATGGTCGGAGGTCGGCCGCGCCACGGCGCTCGCGGAAGACGCCGGCATCGCGATCAAGCCGGCGGAGGGTTACCACGCCTTCGAATCCCTGCTGCGCTACGACCGCGCCTACACCGGCTACGCGCCGATCATGGGAACACCCTGGTTGACCTCGTTCGCGCAACGCAGCCGGTTCGCCGAAGCTTTCCAGTCGATGGGATCCGGCAACCCCGACACCGGCAAATTCCTGGCCGAACTCAAGGCGCTGCCCCGCGAGGAGTGGCCGACCGCCATCCGCCGGCTGGTGTCCGGCCAGATCAGTCTGTTGCTGCGCCGCACAATCGATCCCGATCGTCCACTCTCCGACTACGGGCTGGATTCGCTGGGAAACCTGGAGCTGCGAACGCGCATCGAAAACGAAACCGGGATCCGCATCAGCCCCACCAAGATCACCACGGTTCGCGATCTGGCCGAGCACCTGTGCGACGAGTTGGCCGCCGCGGAAACCGCGGCGTCGCCGTCCTGACCGGAAGCGCGGCCGGGAACTTCGGCTCAGCGTGCTCGTAACCGTCGGCGCCCGGGCCAGGCGGCGCGCCCCGCCCGCCCGGCGCGGCGGCGCTCGACCCCGCGACGCCCGGAGCTGGTCGAATGCGGCGGGCGCGGCCGCCGCGGCACGGTGGCGGGAAAACGGAAATCTCCTGTAAATTGGCCATCTTAAGTAACCGACCGGCCACAACCCGGTTTGATTGGTGAGCGATCTGGTGAAGGTCGTGGGAGGACTTGCACGGGATCGGTGTCGAGGAGCCGAAAATGTCGAACAACATCACCTGGCACGAACACCACATCAGTCGCGACAGCCGGGAGAAGCTCAACGGGCACCGAGGCTGCGTCCTCTGGTTCACCGGGCTCAGCGGCAGCGGGAAGAGCACGGTGGCCAACACCGTTGAGCAGAGGCTGTACGAGCGGGGCATCCGGAGCTATCTCCTCGACGGGGACAACGTCCGCTACGGGCTCAACGCCGGGCCCGACACCCTGGAGCCGCGCCACGGCGTGGCGTTCGCCAAGAGGTTCGGCCTGGGCTTCTCCGCCGAAGACCGCGAGGAGAACATCCGGCGCATCGGCGCGGTCTCGAAGTTGTTCTGCGAGGCCGGCGTCATCGCGCTGACGGCCTTCATCAGTCCCTACCGGCGGGACCGCGATGCGGTGCGCGAAACGCTGCTCGAGGGCGACTTCCAGGAGATCTTCGTCGACACCCCCATCGAGATCTGCGAAAAGCGCGACCCCAAGGGGCTGTACAAGAAGGCCCGGGCCGGCGAGATCAAGGGATTCACCGGCATCGACGACCCGTACGAGGCTCCGGTGGAACCGGAACTGCGACTCGAGGGCGGCGCGAAGGACGCGGGCACGCTGGCCGAGGAGGTGATTGCGCACCTCGAGAAGGTCGGCGTCATCCCCGCCCTCGCGCGCAGCCAGGAGCCGACGGGCGGGGTTTAGGAATCGGCACGGGCACCGAAGACGTTGCCAGGAAAGTGTTGCACTGCGAAGCGAGGGGCATCGAATGAGCTATACGGGTCACAACGGCAAGCCGATCGTGGAGCGGGTGGCCACCGAAAACGCGGCCGGCCGGATCCAGGGCCTGGCGCGGGTGCCCATCTCGAAGGCGACGGCGCACGAGGTCATCAGCCTGTCCTACGGGTTCTTCACGCCGCTGACCGGGTTCATGGGCCGGCAGGAGGTCGACACCACGCTGGACAAGTTGGCCTTGCCGGACGGGACGCTGTGGAGCATCCCGATCGTGTTCGACCTGTCCTCCGACGACATCGACACGCTGGGCGTCCAAGAGGGCGCCAGCGTCGTGCTGGAGTACTCAGACGCTCCCATCGCGATCCTGGACGTCACCGAGATCTACGAGTACGACCTGCAGCGACTGGCTGAGAAGACTTACGGCACAACGGATCCCCGGCATCCGGGAGTGAAGAAGACGCTGGCGTACGCAAACCGGTTCGTCGCCGGCGACGTCACGCTCATCAACGAGCCGGTGTTCAACGAGCCCTTCAAGAGCTTCTGGCTCACGCCCAGGCAGCACCAGGACGCGCTCGCGGAAAAGAACTGGACCCACGTCGTCGCGCATCAGACCCGCAACGTCCCGCACACCGGACACGAGGCGCTGATGAAGCAGGCGTGGTTGGCCGCCAACGAAGACCAGCCGGTCGACGACCTGAGCACGGGCGTGCTGGTCAACGCGATCATCGGGCAGAAACGGGTGGGCGACTACATCGACGAGGCGATCCTGCTCACGCAGGACGAGCTCAGGAAGAGCGGGTATTTCCGGGAGGACGTCCACAAGGTGACCTTCACGCTGTGGGACATGCGATACGCGGGTCCGCGGGAGGCCATCTTCCACGCGATCCTGCGCACCAACCTCGGGTGCACGCACCACATGTTCGGCCGCGACCACGCCGGCGTCGGCGAGTTTTACCACCCGTACGACTCGCAGAACCTCCTTCAGGAACACCGTTCGGAGCTGGGCATCAAACCGGTGTTCCTGCGCGAGAACTGGTATTGCCCCGAATGCCGGGAAGTGACCAATTCGGCGCTGTGCGGGCACGACTCCAAGGCGCAGAGTTTCAGCGGAAGCCTGATCAGAAGCATCCTGACCGACGAGGTGAAGCCCACCCAGCAGGTGATGCGGCACGAGGTGTTCGAGGTGGTTCTCGAGGCGGCCGCCAAGTACGGCCAGGGCTCGCCGTTCGTCACCGAGGAGTACCTGGCGGACCGGCTGCCCGTGTTCACGCTGAACCCGCTGGAGGGGGCCCGATCATGAGCGGCGACGTCAAGAAGATCAAGGTCAACGTCTGGATCAACGAGGAGCGGCTCGAGGCGCTGGCGAAAGCCGGGATGGCCGACTCGGCGAAGGAAGCCTTCGCGGGGATGAAGCTCTTGGAGATTTATACCACCGAAGAGCAGAAGGACGTTGTGCTGCAACGCTTTCCGGGGTCAAAGTACGACTCCGCCACCACGAAGTCCATCGAGTTGCTGCCCAAGAAGGTCAAGGACCGGCTGCTGGAGCTGTCCATCGCCCTGCATTCCACGGGCCCCGACGTGGTGGACCGCTTCCTCGCCGAATCGCAGCCGTAGGCGCGGCGCTCAGGCGTCCAGTCGGGTGAACTCCTGACGGCGGTACTGCTCGACGCAGGCCGCGCGCCGGATCTTGCCGCTCGTCGTGGTGGGAATCGACCCGGGCGACACCAGCACGAGATCGGCGACATTGAGACCGTGCGAATTCGAAATCGCCGCGGTGACATCGTTTTTGACGACGGCGAACCGGCGCGACACCTCCTCGTCGGAGTCGCCGCGCTTCTTCATCTCGATGATGGTCACCAGCTTCTCGGTCTCGTCCACCGGCACCGAGATCGCGGCGACGCGGCCCCCGGTGATCCCCTGCACCGTCGACTCGATGTCCTCGGGATAGTGGTTGCGCCCGTAGACGATCAGGAGATCTTTGGTCCGGCCCACGATGAACATCTCGCCCTCGGAGACGAACCCGAGGTCGCCGGTGCGCAGCCACGGTCCCTCCGGCGTGCCCGGCGACGGGTCGACCAGGCCGCCGGCGAAGGTGCGTGCGGTCTCCTCGGGCTTCTGCCAGTAGCCGCCGGCAACGTTTTCGCCATGGACCCAGATCTCGCCGACCTTTCCCGGCGGGCATTCCCGGCGGGCGTCGGGGTCGACGATCCGCACCGCCGGCGATGTCGGCATGCCGTAGCTCAGCAGCGGCGAGCCACTCTCCGCCGGGCAGCGTTCCGCGGACCCCTCGGACAACTTCTCTGATTCGAAGTGCACCACCCGCGGGGCCCCGCGGGTGGTGCGGCTGGTGACGTACACCGTGGCCTCGGCCAATCCGTAGGACGGGCGCATCGCGCGGTCGTCAAAGTTGTACGGCGCGAAGCGTTTAGCGAACCGGTCCAGCGTGGCGGGGTGGATGCGTTCGGCGCCGCTGACGACGCCCAGGACGTTGCCCAGGTCGACGCCGTCCAGGTCTGCGTCCTTCGTCTTGCGGACGGCCAGCTCGAAGGCGAAGTTCGGCGCCGCCGACATCACCGGGGTGCCGATCGACATCGCGTGGATCCACCGTGCCGGTCGTTGCAGGAAGGCGACCGGGCTTGTCAGGTCACCGCGATAACCGCCCATGATCGGCGCGATGACGCCGAGCACCAACCCCATGTCGTGGTAGAAGGGCAGCCAGGAGACGGCGGCCGTTTCGCGTGGCGGGACGCCGTTGAACTCGGCGAAATAGGCGGCCATCAGCTGCTGGAAGTTCACGCGCAGGTTGCGGTGCGAGATCATGACGCCGGCCGGCAGTCGCGTCGAGCCGGACGTGTACTGCAGGTAGGCCGTGTCGGGGGCGCCGTTGAGCCGGATGCCCGGCGCGGAGGGGTCGTCCAAATCGAGCGCATCGACCTCGACGACCGCCGGGGTGGTCGTCGGGCCCGGCTGCCCGAGGTACTCGGTGATGGTGCCGGCGACCGCCGACGTGGTGAGCACGACGGTGGGTGTGGTGTCGGCCAGGACGGCGCTCACGCGTTCGTCGTGTGAGCCCACCGCCGGGACGGGCAGCGGCACCGCGATCAGCCCGGCCTGCATCGCGCCCAGGAAGGCCACGATATAGGGCAGGCCCTGCGGAGCCAGGATCACGGCCCGGTCCCCGACGGCGCCGTGCCGCTCGACCTCGTGCGCGACGTTCAGGGTCCGCTGGTACAGCTGCGCCCACGTCAACGTCTCGGTGACGCCCGCCCAATCGTGCTCGTAGTCGGTATAGCGGAACGCGATTTCGTCGGGCTGCAGACCCGCGCGTTCACGCAGCAGGGAGACCACCGACGCGTTCTGCATGCGGGTTAGGCTACCGCTCTTCTTCCGCTTGCGGACGAAGGTCGCGCCAGGCCCCGGTTCCGCCCGCCGGCGCTACGGTCCCGGCCGCGGGCCGCCGCGTGCGCCCGACTGCGCCGGGCCGTCCCGCGCCAACGAATACCGTTGTGGCCCAGCCTCGTTCAAGGTGCATCCGGGCCGTGGTCCCAGGTGTGCGGCAACATCGGTGTGCGCGCGGCGCCGTCGAAGGCATCGTCGCGCAGCGCGGTCAGTCCTGCCGGCATGCCGGCCCCCTTGGCGGGCGCGGTTCCGGTGAAGCCCAGGGTTTCCGCGCCCCGATCCGAGGCGCTCGACGACGGTTCCGCGTCCAGGTACTCGTATCGGCGGCCGAGTTGCGTGACCGCCGCCCGGCGGCGCCGCGCCTGCGAAACCTGGTTCGGGGCCTCGGCCGCCACGGGGACCTCGACGAGACCCGACCGCGCCGCCCG
>NZ_LZJJ01000173.1:0-26306 GCF_001667625.1 Mycobacterium sp. E1715 | reverse complement strand
TGAGCCGATGGACGTGGAAATCATCGATGTGGCACCCTGGCAGCCCTACGAGCGGGTAGCCAACCAATTCCACTGCGGCCGAGTGTTTCTCGTCGGCGACTCGGCCCATACCATGCCGCCGTTCAAGGGCGGCGGGGCCAACACCGCCATCCAGAGCGCGCATAACCTGGCCTGGAAACTGGCCGCCGTCGTGAACGGGACCGCCGGCCCGGCCCTGCTGACCACCTACCATGCCGAGCGACACCCGGTCGGGCGCTTCAACGCTCGCCAGTCGCTTAGCGGGCCGTCGCTGGGCTTCCTGCGGTTGGACGACGACCGGCCCATGTTGCCGCCGGACGAGGAGGCGCCGATGTTCGCGCTGCTTATCGGCTACCAATACCGCTCGGGCGCAGTGGTTTCCGATGATCCCGGCCCGGCGGATCCCGACGCCGTGTCGCTGATCGACGAATTGCGCGGGCAGCCCGGCACTCGGGTGCCGCATGTGTGGGTGCGCGAGGGGGTTTCGACGCTCGACCTGCTGGGCCCGGGATTCACCGTGCTCACCGGCGACGAACGCTGGTGCGCCGCCGCGGCTTCGGCGTCGGTGGCCGCGCATCGCATCGACAGCGACGAGTGGGCGGCGGTCACCGGGCTCGGCCCTTCCGGCGCGCTGCTGGTGCGCCCCGACGATTTCGTCGGCTGGCGCTGTGACTTTCTGCCCGACGATCCCGAGGGGCAACTGCGGGCGGTGCTTGCGAAGATCCTCTGCAGACCATGACCGCGCTCCGTGAGCAGACACAAAAGCGCATGGCCAAAGCGTGTTGCGTGCGATTATGTGTCTGCTCGGCGGCGTTAACCGGCCGTCGGTGGGCGGTTCAGGTGCGTCGCGATGCGGTCAGCGAGGCGGTCAGGTTCTCGTCGCACGTCGTCGACGACGATTGGGATGATCGTCCACCCAAGCTCCTGGATCTTGGCCCACCGCGTCTTGTCGCGAAGCATTTCCTCGCGGCCAACGTGCCAATCGACGCTCTCGTATTCTGCGGCCAAACGCAGATGCGGCCATGCGAAGTCGACGCGCCACAACTGGCCATCGCGTCCGACGATCGGATGCTGCAGCTCGGGAAGCGGTAGCCCGCGATCGATCATCACCAGCCGCGCCTCGCTTTCCATGGGCGATTCCGCACGGCCATCCGCAAAGGGCAACAGTGCGCGCACAGCAACTATGCCTCGACGTCCTCGCTGCTCGATAACGGCTCTCCGGATTTCATTGCGAGTGCACTTCATTGAGCGCAACGCCGCGTCAAGCGTCGCCAGCGCCCGCGGCCGGCGCAGTTGCCTTGCGACCTCCACTGCAGTCCATCCCGGTGCCGTCGCGAGACGACCCCCAATTCGTTGGAGCCGGGCACCGGTTCGTTGGTGAACCATCAAGCCGGCCGTAGGGCGCATGCGCACACCGGGATCGAGAACGTGAATAGCTCTCGTGTTCTCGGTGTCGAATCCGTACAAGGCCGCGGCGGTGCCCAGGCAGGCCACCGCATGTCGGCCCATGAAGACGTCCAAGGCGGCCAACCGCCCCAGACAAGTTGGCTGTGTGGCGCCGTAGACCCCGTGCCATACGCGGACCAGCCCACCGTTTCGGACTTGAACGTCGAGTTGTTGACGGGTCATGACTGTCAGCAGTTGGGACGTCGTCGCGAACCCGCCGACTTCCTGCATCAGCTTTAGCGCGTCGGTGAGCACCGCGGAAGCATGCGGTGGCCCGGCTCAATTGACCAGTCACGCCTGGGGATTAACCGCCGAGCAGACGCAAAATCGCACCACGCGGGCACCGCGAGTGCGATTTTGCGTCTGCTCGCGCTAGAAGGTGCCGCTGCGGCTTACAGCGGGATGTTCTTGTGCCGACCGCGGCGCGCCGGGGCCTGAGCCAGCGCCTCGGTGAGCTTGCTGCGGGTGTGCGACGGGTCGATCTTCTCGTCGACCACGCCGATCTCGATGGCGCTGTCCACACCACCGGCGATCTTCTCGTGTTCGGCGGCGAGCTGGTCGTGCAGCGCCTCACGCTCGTGATCGGCCGCGGCGGCCAGCTTTTTCTTGTGCAGGATGCCGACGGCGGCCTTGGCGCCCATCACCGCCACCTCGGCGTCCGGCCAGGCGTACACCTTGGTCGCGTTGAGCGACCGGGAGTTCATCGCAATGTAGGCCCCGCCGTAGGTCTTTCGGGTGACCAGCGTGACCCGCGGAACCGTGCACTCGCCGAAGGCGTGCAGCAGCTTGGCGCCGCGGCGCACCACGCCGCCCCACTCCTGGTCGACGCCGGGCAGGTAGCCGGGCACGTCGACGATCACGACCAGCGGGATGCCGAACGCGTCGCAGAGGCGCACGAAACGTGCTGCCTTCTCGGCGCTTTCGGAGTTCAGGCAGCCGCCCAGACGAAGCGGGTTGTTCGCCAGGACACCCACCGTGCGGCCGGAGAGCCGGCCCAGCCCGATCACCATCGACGGCGCCCAGTTGGCCTGGAACTCGTCGAACGGGGTCTCGGCGTCCAGGATCGCGGTCACGATCGGACGCACGTCGTAGGCCCGCCGCGCCGACTCCGGCAACAGGGCGTGGATGTCGGTGTCACCGGCCTCGGCCTTGGTGCGGTCGAAATGGCCCTGCTGGCAGAACAATCCGACCAGGCGACGGCCGCGCTCGTAGGCGTCGAGCTCGTCGTCGGCGACGATGTGGCACACGCCGGACTTCTTGTGGTGGGTCTCCGGGCCGCCGAGGGATGCCATGTCGACGTCCTCGCCGGTCACGCTGCGCACGACGTCGGGCCCGGTCACGAACACCCGGCTCTCCGGCGCCATCACGATCACGTCGGTCAGCGCCGGCCCGTAGGCGGCGCCACCGGCGGCGAAGCCGACGACCACCGAGATCTGCGGGATGTAACCGGACGCACGGATCATCGCCTCGAAGACCGTCCCCACCGCGTGCAACGCCTTCACGCCCTCGGCCAACCGCGCACCGCCGGAGTGCCAGATCCCGACGATCGGGCTCTGCTCCTCGATGGCGGTGTCGTAGGCGTTGACGATGTGCGCACAGCCCTCGATACCCATGGCGCCGCCCATGACGGTGCCGTCGGTGCAGAAGGCGATGGTGCGCACACCGTTCACGGTGCCCGACGCAGAAAGCACACCCGAGCGGTCACGCTCGTGCAGCAGCGCGACGCTGCCCTCGTCGAAGAAGTTGCTCAGACGCAGCAACGGGTCCCTGGGGTCGAGCGATTCGCCGACCGACGCGGGGGCCATGATTGTCATCGCAGGTCTCCTGTTCTCCGGTGTGCTCTCTGGTTGGGCAGCGATGGTCAGTACCGCCCGAAGGCGATCGCGACGTTGTGCCCGCCGAATCCGAACGAGTTGTTGATCGCGTACTCGTACTTGCCCGGCCGCGGCTTGCCCGCCACCACGTCCAGGTCGATCTCGGGGTCGAGGTTTTCCAGGTTCAGCGTCGGCGGAATCACCTGGTCCCGCAGGGCCAGCACCGTCAGGATCGATTCGACCGCACCCACCGCGCCCACCGAGTGGCCCAGCGCGGCCTTGGGCGCGTAGACGGCCGCATTGCCGCCGTGGGGGCCCAGCGCGTTGTTGATCGCCTTGCCCTCGGCCACGTCACCCACCGACGTACCCGTCGCGTGGGCGTTCACGTGGTGGATGTCGCCGGGGGTCAGGCCGGCGAGCTGAATCGCCCGGCTCATCGCGTGCCCGGCCCGAAGCCCGTTGGGGTCCGGCGCGACCATGTGGTAGCCGTCCGAGGTGATGGCGGCCCCCATGATGCGGGCCAGGATGTTGGCCCCCCGAGCCTTGGCGTGCTCCTCGGTCTCGATCACCATGAGCGCCCCGGCCTCGCCGAACACGAAGCCGGTGCGATCCCGGTCGAACGGGCGGCAGGCACCCGCCGGGTCGTCGTTCTTGGTCGACATCACGATGCGCATCTGGGCGAACGCCGCGATCGGCACCGCCTCGATCTTGGTCTCGACACCACCGCAGATGGCGATGTCGGCCTCGCCGAAGACGATGTTGCGCCACGCCTGGGCCACACCCTCGGAACCGGACGCGCACGCCGACACGGGCGTGATCACGCCGGCCTTGGCGTGCCGTTCCAGACCCACCGCCGCCGCGGCGCCGTTGGGCATGTATTTCTGCACACCGAGCGGGGAAACCGCCCGCATGCCACGGGCGCGCATGTCGTCGTAGCTGAAGACCATTTCCTCCGACGAGCCCAAGCCGGTGCCGATGGACACCATCAACCGGTCGGAGTCGACCTCGGGCGAGCCGGCGTTCTCCCAGACCCGGCGGCTCAAGATGGTCGACATCCGCTGCAGGTAACCCGTGCGCCGCAGCTCGACACGGGTCATCTGGCTGTCGAATTCCTCCAACAGGTGCCCGCCGATCTTGACCGGCAGGTCGAACTCCTCGACGAACGGGTCCTCGAGTCTGCGGATACCACTTTGTCCGTCCTGCAACAACTTCCAGGTGTTCTCGGCGTCAGTGGCCAGTGCGGTCGTCATGGCGACGCCAGTGACGACCACATTCGGGAGCGTTTTCCCGGTAACCAGCTCTGTCATGGGTCTTGCAAACGTTCCTTTCGTACTTGTCCGGCACCTCCGCGGGCCGCTTGCTGAGGCCCGCCTCGTCGCCGGACGTCGTGCTCAGTACCGCCCGAAGGCGAGCGCCACGTTGTGGCCACCGAATCCGAACGAGTTGTTGATGGCGTAACGGAAATCGCCGTAGCGGGGTTCGCCCGCGACAACATCAAGATCGATCTCGGGATCTGGCGTTTCGTAATTGAGTGTTGGCGGTATCACGCCGTCCCGAAGGCTCAATACCGTGAGGACAGATTCCAGCGCGCCGACCGCGCCGATGGAGTGGCCCAGAGCCGACTTCGGTGCGTACACCGCCGCCTGCTCGCAGCCCGCGACCCGGATGGCGTTGGCCTCGGCCGTGTCGCCGATCGGTGTCGCCGTGCCGTGCGCGTTGACGTGGTCAATGTCCTTGGGGGACAAGCCAGCCAACTCGAGCGACCGTTGCATCGCCCGGCCGGCGCGCACGCCGTCCGCGGCCGGCGCAACCATGTGGAACGCGTCCGAGGTGATGCCCGCACCCATCAACCGGGCCAGCGGCTTGGCGCCGCGGGCCTTGGCGTGCTCCTCGGTCTCGATGATCATCAGGGCCCCGGCCTCGCCGAACACGAAGCCGTCGCGGTCCTTGTCGAACGGGCGCGAGGCGCGTTCGGGCTCATCGTTGCGAGTGGACATCGCCCGCATCATCGAGAACGCCGCGATCGGCAGCGCCTCGATGGGACCCTCGACACCGCCGCAGACGGCGAAGTCGGCGTCACCCATCGCGATCTGGCGCCACGCGTGCGCGATCGCCTCCGAGCCCGACGAGCATGCCGACACCGGGGTGATGACCCCGGCGCGAGCGCCCAGTTGCAGACCCACCACCGCCGCGGCGCCGTTGGGCATGATCATCTGGACGGCGAGCGGCGACACCTTGCGGGGGCCGCCCTCGTTCATCAGGTCGTAGCTCTCGACGATCCGCTCGGCGCCACCGAGCCCGGTGCCGACCACGACCGAGAACCGGTCGGGGTCGACCTCCGGGCTGCCCGCGGACTCCCACAGCTGAGTG
This sequence comes from Mycobacterium sp. E1715, assembly GCF_001667625.1. Classification (NCBI taxonomy): domain Bacteria; kingdom Bacillati; phylum Actinomycetota; class Actinomycetes; order Mycobacteriales; family Mycobacteriaceae; genus Mycobacterium; species Mycobacterium sp. E1715. Next base: position 20,658 of record NZ_LZJJ01000173.1, on the reverse strand, counting down.
CTGAGCAGCTTGGCCAACCGTTGGACGTACGACATACGCCGCAGGTCGAGCCTGCTCATGTGCTCGTCGATGGGCTCCTTGAGGTGCCCACCGATCTTGACGGGCAGGTCCCACTTGGTGACGAACTCGTCCTCGAGTACGTGGATGCCGCTTTCGCCGGCCAACAAACCCTTCCACGTGCTCTCGATGTCCGGCGCGACCGACGTCGTCGCCGTGACGGCGGTCACCACAACGCTGGGGTAACCGCCATTAGCAGTGGAAGGCTTGCTCACTTGTCCGCTTCCATCCTCGCCTTGACGTTGGCGACGGCGTCGGGGTTCTCCGTCTCCAGCTTGGCGCGCAGGGCCTCGGCAGCCTCGGGGTTCTCTTCCTCGAGCTTCTGGATGTAGGAGACGACGTCACCGACGGTGCGCAGACCGGCGAGGTCCTCGTCCGGGATCTTCACGCCGTACTTGTCCTCGGTCTGCACCGCGATCTCCACCATCGACAGCGAGTCGATGTCCAGGTCGTCGACGAACGACTTCTCCGGGGTGACCTCGGACGGCTCGATACCGGTGACCTCTTCGATGATCTCCGCGATACCGGCGATGATTTCTTCCTGGCTGACGGCCACAGCGTCTTCCCTTCGTGATGTGTTGTGTTAATCGAACAGAGCGTTCTTATAGAGCGTTATGTGGTTGTACTGGAAGCGGCTTTCTACAGTTCAGCCAGTGCGTCCAGGTCTGCGGGTGCCTTGACGGCGCGGGTCGTAACCCCCCGAAGTTCGCGTTTGGCGATGCCGGTCAGAGTGCCCGCGGGCGGGAACTCCACGGCCGCCGTGATCTCCCGGTCACGCATGGTCGCCGTGCACAGGTCCCAGCGCACGGGCTGGGTGAGCTGGGCGACCAGCGCCTCCATCGCCGCCGCCGCGGAGGCGACGGGCTGGCCGTCGCGGTTCGACAGCAGCGTGGCGGTGGGCTCGGCGGTCGCGACCGCGGCCGCCGCGGCGGCGTAGCGGTCGAGGGCCGGAGCCATGTACTTGGTGTGGAACGCCCCGGCCACGCCGAGGGCGCGAACCCGGGCCTTGGCCGGCGGGTCCTCGGCCAGCTTCTCCAGCGCCGTCAGCGGGCCGGCGGCGACGATCTGGCCGGCGGCGTTGCGGTTCGCGGGGAACAGGTCGAGCTGCTCGAGGCGGGCCAGCACCTCGGCCTCGTCACCGCCGAGCACGGCGGACATGCCGGTCGGCTCGATGGCGCACGCCTTGGCCATCTCGGCGCCACGGGTGGCGGCCAGCGAGACGGCGTCGTCGGCGGCCATCACACCGGCGATCGCGTACGCCGCGATCTCGCCGACGGAGTGGCCGGCGACGATCAGCTCCGCGCCGGAGAGCAGGCCGCGCTTGGTGAGCTCCTGGTGGGCCAGCAGGGTGGCGGCGACGACCAGGGGCTGCGTGACCGCGGTGTCGGTGATCTCTTCGGTCGACGCGGTGGTGCCCAGCCTGACCAGGTCGAGGCCGCTGGCCTTCGACCACAGGTCGAGCTGGTCCGCGGCACCCGGCAGGTCGAGCCACGGCGAGAGCATCCCCTCGGTCTGCGAACCCTGTCCGGGCGCAAGCAAAGCAATCACGTGTTTAAGAGAACACTGTGGAAACGGTTTTGGCGGGTGTAACAGATTATGAACCTGGTCTTAGGTTTTTGTGTACTCCCCACAAAACAGCTCCGTAAGCTACATGTTCGATACCGTTGCTTGATCTGTTGCCTGGGTCACTATTACTCCGATTGACCGACGATAGCCGCCCTGACCGGCAGCGGAACAGGGGGCAGCGGGTTGGTGCCGACGCTGGCGGTCGGGGTGGGGTAGTTGAGCTGGCCGACCGTCGCCGCCACGCGCAGCACGTATGCGTCGCGGGGCTGGGTCGGATCGCGTCCCGTGAAGTCGGTGATCCGCTTGAGCCGGTAGCGCACCGTATTTGGATGAACGAACAACTTTCTGGCACAAGCTTCAATCGCGCCGCCACAATCCAAATAAGCGTCAAGAGTCTCGATGAGCGTCGGTCCCGCGTCGGCCAGCGGCCCCATCACGTCGGTGTGCAACGCGACGATCGCGGACGCGTCGCCCATCAGGGCGCGTTCGGGCAGAAGTTCCCGGGCCTGAACCGGCCTCGGTGCGCCCCGCCAGCCGCCGACGGCGTTCATCCCGGAAATAGCCTCGCTGGCGCTGTGATAGGCGGCCGTCAGCATCGGTGCGGTGGGCCCGATGACCACCGGGCCGTCGGAAAAGGCCTGCAGCAGATCGCCGAGGAATTTGTCGGTTGGCGACAGTTGGCCGGAAACTATAGCGACCAGCCAGGTGCCGTGGACGTCGGTGAGGGCGGCGCGGCCATGCTGGGCGGCGATGTCGCGGACGTGCTGGCTGGCCCGCTGGTCGTCGCCGGGCCCGGTGGAGCCGTCCCGCCCGGGGGCCGGGACGCCGACCACGACGGTCGCCGGGGCGGTGGTGTCCCAGTTCAGCGCCGCGGCCCGGGACAGCAGTTCGGGGCCGGTGTCGCCGCGGACCACCGCGTCGACGACGCTGGCCTCCATCCGGCTGTCCCACGTGCCGCGGGCCTCGGCGGCGTTGGCGTAGGCCGAGGCCGCGGTGAACGCCAGGTCGCGGCTGTACTTGAGGACACCCACGGTCAGGGCCGTCAGCTGCTCCTCGGAGCGGGCGACCAGCGGCAACACCTCCTCGAAGAACTCCATGGTGACGCGCACCATGTCGACGCTGTGCCGCAGCGCGATCCGGCGGGCCAGATCCTGGGGCACCAGCTCGAAGGCCTGGGCGGTGTAGCTGACGTTGCTGTGTGGGTCCTGCATCCACTCGACGAAGTTGTTGATGGCCGTCTGCACCACCAGCGCCACGCTGGCCCGCTGCGAGGCTTCCAGGTCGGCGAAGAAGGGCAACCGGTCCTGCATGACCGAGACCGCCTCGGTGGCCAGCCGGCCGGAGTATTGCTTGAGCCGGCGCAGCACGGAGTCGGGCACCGTGTTGAGCATCTCCAGCGGCGACCTGGGCTGCTTGGCGAACGGACCGGCGAACGGGTTGTCATTCACCCCTAAAACCTACGCCACATTTTGGAAGTATCCGCCAAAGAGGTGGGCGGTTTTGCGCCGTTGTGCGGCTGGCCGCACACTCGCGGGGGAGCGGGGGAGCGGGTGCGGCGGGTGCCCGGCCAGCGGGGCGCTCACGGCCCAGCGCCCGGCTGGCGGGGCGCTCGCGGAATCTTGGGCGCTCAGGCGACCCCGGGGTCGGACGTCTGCTCTGGCGCGGCCTGGACGTCGTCGATCTTGTACTGGCGGGCGGCCGCGACCGGCACCGACGGGTCGATCTCACCGTCGCGCGCCAACGCCTCCAGCACCGCTACCACCTGCGACTCGGCGTCGGTGTTGAAGTAGCGCCGGGCGGCGGGCCGGGTGTCGGAGAAGCCGAAGCCGTCGGTGCCCAGCGTGACGAACGTGTTGGGCACCCACGGCCGGATCTGCTCGGGCACGGCGCGCATCCAGTCCGACACGGCGATCACCGGCCCGTCGGCGTTCGACAGGGCCTGGGTGACGTAGGCGGTCCCGGCCGGTCGGTCCGGGTGGCGCAGCTTCGCCTTCTCGATGGACAGGCCGTCGCGGTTCAGTTCGCCCCAGCTGGTCACCGACCACACGTCGGCGGCGACGTCCCACTCGGCCAGCATCTCGGCCGCCTGCAGCGCCGACGGCATCGCCACCCCGGAGGCCAGGATGTGCGCGGTGTTGGCGCGCTGTTCGGTGGCCGCGCGGTAGCGGTAGATGCCCCGCAGCACGCCCTCGGGGTCGAAGTTCTCCGGCTCCGGCGGCTGCACGTACGGCTCGTTGTAGACGGTCATGTAGAAGTACACGTCCTCGGGGTCCTCCCCGAACATCCGCGCCAGCCCGCTCTCCACGATGTAGGCGATCTCGTAGGCGAACGCCGGGTCGTAGGCGACCACGGCGGGATTCGTGCTGGCGAGCAGCAGCGAGTGACCGTCGGCGTGCTGCAGCCCCTCGCCGGTCAGCGTGGTGCGTCCCGCGGTGGCCCCGAGCAGGAAGCCGCGGGTCATCTGGTCGGCGGCGGCCCACAGCCCGTCGCCGGTGCGCTGGAAACCGAACATCGAATAGAAGATGTAGATCGGGATCATCGGCTCGTTGTGCGTCGCGTACGAGGTGCCGGCCGCGATGAACGAGCCCACCGACCCGGCCTCGTTGATGCCCTCGTGCAGGATCTGCCCGACTTCGCTCTCCTTGTACGCCAGCATCAGCTCGGCGTCGACGGCGGTGTAGAGCTGGCCCAGGCGGTTGTAGATCTTCAGCGACGGGAACCAGGAGTCCATGCCGAATGTGCGCGCCTCGTCGGGAATGATCGGCACGATGCGCGGCCCAATTTCCTTGTCGCGCAACACTTCCTTGAAGGTACGCACGGTCGCCATGGTGGTGGCGACCTCCTGGGTGCCCGATCCCTTCTTCAGCGCGGCGTAGATTTCGCGCCCGGGCAGCTTGAGCGCCTTGGCCTTGGTGCGGCGCTCGGGCAGGAACCCGCCGAGGGTGCGCCGGCGGTCGAGCAGGTAGCGGATTTCCGGGGCGTCCGATCCCGGGTGGTAGTAGGGCGGCAGGTAGGGATTTTCGTCCAGCTGGGCGTCGCTGATCGGGATCCGCATGGAGTCCCGGAAGCGCTTAAGGTCTTCCAGCGCAAGCTTTTTCATCTGATGGGTGGCGTTGCGGCCCTGGAAGTGTGCGCCCAGCGAGTAGCCCTTGATGGTCTTGGCCAGGATCACCGTCGGTTGGCCCTTGTGGTCGAGGGCGGCCCGGTAGGCGGCGTACACCTTGCGGTAGTCGTGGCCGCCGCGCTTGAGGTTCCAGATCTCGGCGTCGGTCATGTTCTCGACGAGCGCCTTGGTGCGGGGGTCGCGGCCGAAGAAGTGGTCGCGCACGTAGGCGCCGTCGTTGGCCTTGTACGTCTGGTAGTCCCCGTCGGGGGTGGTGTTCATCAGGTTCACCAGCGCGCCGTCGCGGTCGGCGTGCAGCAGGGCGTCCCACTCGCGGCCCCAGACCACCTTGATGACGTTCCAGCCGGCGCCGCGGAAGAACGACTCCAGCTCCTGGATGATCTTGCCGTTGCCGCGCACGGGGCCGTCGAGGCGCTGCAGGTTGCAGTTGATCACGAACGTCAGGTTGTCCAGGCCCTCCAGCGCGCCGACGTGCGCGAGCCCGCGGCTCTCCGGCTCGTCCATCTCCCCGTCGCCGAGGAAGCACCACACGTGCTGGTCGGAGGTGTCCCTGATGCCCCGGTCGTGCAGGTAGTGGTTGAACCGCGCCTGGTAGATGGCGTTGAGCGGGCCCAGGCCCATCGACACGGTTGGGAATTCCCAGAAGTCGGGCATCAGCCGGGGGTGCGGGTAGGACGGCAGCCCGCCGGCGGCGTGGCTGTGTTCCTGGCGGAAGCCGTCGAGCCGGTCCTCGCTGAGCCGGCCTTCGAGGAAGGCTCGCGCGTAAATCCCGGGCGACGCGTGGCCCTGGATGAACACCTGGTCGCCGCCGCCGGGATGCGACTTGCCCCGGAAGAAGTGGTTGAACCCGACCTCGTACAGCGCCGCCGACGACGCGTACGTCGAAATGTGGCCGCCGACGCCGACTCCCGGGCGCTGCGCGCGGTGCACCATGATTGCGGCGTTCCAGCGGATCCAGGCCCGGAAGCGCCGCTCCACGTCCTCGTCGCCGGGAAACCACGGCTCGAGTTCGGTCGGGATCGTGTTGACGTAATCGGTTGACGTCAGCGACGGAATGGCGACGCGCTGCTCGCCGGCCCGTTCCAGCAGCCGCAGCATCAAATAGCGGGCCCGCGCGGGCCCGGAGCGCTCCAGCAGCTCGTCGAAGGATTCCAGCCACTCCGACGTTTCCTCGGGGTCGATGTCGGGCAGGTACGACGCCACGCCTTCACGGATCACCCGAACGCGGTCGGGTTCGCTTGCGCTGCTAGGGGTTTTGGCCAGATCGTGGCGCGCGAACTCGGTTGTCAACGCACTCTCCTGTAGTTGGCGGGGTTTGTGCCCTCGGGGTGCCGTGCACCGTCTCCCCCTATCGTGCCGCACCGGCGTTTCGCGGGGCTAGCCGACATCGGGTAGCTGACGCGGGTTCACCCGGCGGACACGAACAAGCGCGTAGCGAAACGATCGGGGAGGCCACCCGGTAACGTCATGAGCCGTGCTCAGTGGATGGCGTGCCGTCCTTGCGGGGGGCTCCCCCAGGCGAGGCGCTTTGGCGCTCGGATGTATAGCGGCGACGCTGATGGGGATCGTGGGGTGTACCACCGTCACCAACGGCACCGCCACCCCCGACACCCAGGTCGCCCCGGCGTATCGGCAGTCGGTGTCCGCGTCGGTGTCCGCGTCGTCGGCGACCTCGCGGGTCCGCGAGTCCCAGCGGCAGCAATCGCTCACCACCCGGGCCGTGCGCACCTCGTGCGACACGCTGGCCACGTCGAGCAAGGACGCGATCGACAAGGTGAACATCTTCGTCGGCGCGTTCAACGCGGGCCGCAGCACCGGCCCGACGGAGGGCCCGGCGATCGACGCCCTGAACAGCAGCGCCGACACCGTGGGCAACAGCTTCAGCGATGCGCTGTCCCAGCAGCTGAAGGACGCGTTCAACACGTATATCGACGCGGCCCGGGGGGTTGCCAACGCGATCGGCACCCACGCCGCGACGGGTGAGTTCAATCGGCGCGTGGACCGCCTCAACGACGCCAAGACGAAAGCGCTGAAACTGTGCCTGGCATCCTTCTAAAGGCGCGGGTGTCGACGCGGTTGCGGCTGTGCGACGATAATCCCCATCGCACGGCGCGGGACGGTTTAAGGAGGCTCCACGGTGGTCGCGGCGGATCACGCCCCGAGCTACGCTCGCAAACTGGGCATCCAACGAGACCAAGTTGTCCAGGAATGGGGCTGGGACGAGGACACCGACGACGAGATCCGGGCCGACGTCGAGGAAGCGTGTGGCGCTGAGCTGCTCGACGAGGACACCGACGAGGTGGTCGACGTCGTGCTGCTGTGGTGGCGTGACGGGGACGGCGACCTGGTGGACACCCTGATGGACGCGATCGGTCCGCTGGCCGAGGACGGCGTGATCTGGGTGCTGACGCCCAAGACCGGCAAGCCCGGCCACGTCCTGCCTGCCGAAATCGCCGAGGCGGCCCCGACCGCCGGCCTGATGCCGACGTCGTCGGTCAACCTGGGCGACTGGAGCGCCAGCCGACTGGTGCAGCCGAAGTCCCGAACCGGGAAGCGTTGATGCTGCCCGTTGGCGCCACCGCCCCGGATTTCACACTGCGCGACCAGAACCAACAGCGTGTCACCCTGAGCTCCTACCGCGGCGCCAAGAACGTGCTGCTGGTGTTCTTCCCGCTGGCCTTCACCGGCATCTGCCAGGGCGAGTTGGACCAGCTGCGCGACCACCTGCCCGACTACGAGAACGACGACAGCGCGACGCTGGCGATCTCGGTGGGTCCGCCGCCCACGCACCGAATCTGGTCGCTGGAAAGCGGCTTCACCTTCCCGGTGCTGTCGGACTTCTGGCCGCACGGCGAGGTCAGCCAGGCCTACGGCGTGTTCAACGACGAGGCCGGCTACCCCAATCGCGGCACGTTCGTCGTCGATAAGGCCGGCATCATCCGGTTCGCGGAGATGAAGCAACCCGGCGAATCGCGCAACCAGGGGCTGTGGACCGAAGCCCTGGCGGCCTTGCGGGGCTGAGCGGGCCTGACGCGGGCTTACAGTTTTGAGTACCGGCCCTTCGGACGTGTAGCCTCCCCGGGGCACGGGCGCGTAGCTCAGTGGTAGAGCTCTGGTTTTACACACCAGCGGTCGGCGGTTCGATACCGTCCGCGCCCACTCATCCGCTTCGCGGGCACAACGCCATCGCGACTTGCAGGCTCGATTTTCGCCGTGGCCGCACGCTCGGGCCCTCATCGCGAGTCCCGGTGCTCACCCCGACGCTGTTGCGTGGGTACGAGGGGCGGGTTCGGGACTTCGACGTGGAGTTGGTCGACGGCGTGGGCCACTGGTTCGCCGAGCAGCGCCCCGACGTCCTGCTCGACCGGCTCCGCGGCTTCCTCGCCGGCATCTGACCCCCGCTCGCACAGGTGGCCGAGGGCACCCTTGCGCGCATATCTGCAGCTCGCCTGTCTCCGGATGCTAAATACGAGTCCTCTTCGGTCAAGACCTATGGGCCGCTGGTGCCGCACAGTTGATGCACTACATCGAAAGCAAAGGAGCCTCGCGATGACCACCACCACCGAGCACGTCGACGTGTTGATCGTCGGGGCCGGAATCTCCGGCATCGGGGCGGCGTACTACCTGAAGACCAGGCGGCCGGCCAAGACCTTCGCGATCGTGGAGGCGCGCGGTGAGATCGGCGGCACCTGGGATCTGTTCCGCTACCCGGGGATTCGCTCCGACTCCGATCTACACACCTTCAGCTACGAGTTCAAGCCGTGGGAGAACGACAAGGCGATCGCCAGCGCCGATGCCATCATGGTCTACCTGCGCGAGACGGTCGCGGAAAACGACATTGCGCCCGCGATTCGCTTCCACCACAAGGTGATCAGTGCGTCATGGTCGAGCACCGACACCCGGTGGACGGTCGACGTCGAGCGCACGGACACCGGTGCGCGGGTGCGCATCACCTGCGGCTGGCTGTTCTGCGCTGGCGGTTACTATCGCTACGACCAAGGTTTCACCCCTGAGTTCGAGGGCCGCGAACGGTTTTCGGGGCAGATCGTGCATCCGCAACTGTGGCCGGAGGACCTGGACTACAGCGGTAAGCGCGTGGTCGTCATCGGCAGCGGCGCCACCGCAGTCACGCTGGTTCCGGCGATGGCCGACGCCGCGGCCCACGTGACGATGCTGCAACGCTCACCGACCTACGTCCTGCCGGTTCCCGCGAAGGACCGTATCGCCAATGCGCTGCCCAAGCTGGTGGGGCGTAAGCGGGCGTACGCGATCACCCGGCGCAAGAACATCGCCAAGCAGCGCGCGGTATTCCGGCTGTGCCAACGCCATCCCGACACCGCACGGCGCATCATCCGCTACCTCAACGCCAGGCAGCTACCGAAGGGATACCCGGTCGACGAGCACTTCCGGCCGGCCTACAACCCGTGGGACCAACGGCTCTGCGCGGTCCCCGACGGGGATATGTTCGCCGCGATCCGCAACGGCAGCGCCTCGGTGGTCACCGATCGGATCGACACCTTCACGGAGAAGGGCATCCGGCTCGTGTCCGGGCGGGAGCTCGAGGCCGACATCATCGTGACCGCGACCGGGCTGAACCTGCTGGCATTCGGCGGCATCACCCTGACCGTCGACGGTGCACCGGTGAACCTGCCGGAGAAGGTCGCCTTCAAGGGGATGATGCTCGACGGGGTGCCCAACTTCGCCTACTCGTTCGGCTACACCAACTCGTCGTGGACGTTGAAGGTCGGCCCGGTGTGCGAGCACCTGTGCCGCCTGCTCGACCACATGGACGCGCACGGGTACGCGGTGTGCTACCCGCACATCAGCGGGGAGATGCGCACCATGCCGCTACTGGAAGTGCACGCCGGCTACGTCCAGAGGGCGGTCGAGGAGTTCCCGCGCCAGGGCGACCGCCAGCCGTGGCGGACGGCGATGGACCACCTCGCCGACGCCAAGATGCTGCGCGAGAGCTCCGTCGCGGATGGCAACTTGACTTTCATCCCGGTGGCGGCGATGCGCACACCTGATGCGGCGATGAGCGCGTGAGCGCGACCATCCATGACGAAAGCCGAAGGAACAATGAACCTCATCGCACCAGTCGACGCCTTCTGCCTGCTGGCCGAGTCTCGCGAGCACCCGATGCACGTCGCCGGCCTGCAGTTGTTCACGCCGCCGCCGGGCGCCGGCCCGGAGTTCGCTCGCGACATCTACGACGCCTTGGTGGCGGGCGGCCACGTGGCTCCCGCCTTCCGGAAGCGTCCGGCCAAGACGCTCGGTGCGTTCAGCAACGCCCTGTGGAAGTTCGACGAGGAGATCGACCTCGGCTATCACGTGCGGCGCTCGGCGCTGCCCGCGCCCGGACGGGTCCGCGAGTTACTCGAGTTGACGTCGCGGCTGCACGGAACCCTGCTCGACCGGCACCGCCCGCTGTGGGAGACACATCTGATCGAGGGGTTGGCGGACGGACGTTTCGCGGTCTATACCAAGATGCATCACGCGGTCGTCGACGGCGTGTCCGCGCTGCGAATGTTGCAGGGCGCCTTGAGCGCTGACCCGCATGACACCGTGATTCGGGCTCCCTGGGCACCGCCGCCGCGGCAGAAGCGGCCGGCTCGTGGGCGCCGCGCGATGCTGGCCGACGCCATTGCGACCGCGGCCGGCTTCGCGCCGGCGACGCTGAAGCTGACCCGCGCCGCGCTGCTCGAACAGCAGCTGACCCTGCCGTTTCGGGCTCCGCGCACCATGCTGAACGTTCCGATCGGCGGTGCCCGGCGGTGCGCCGCCCAGTCCTGGCCGCTGGACCGCATCAAGGACGTGAAGAACGTCGCGGGAATGACGGTCAACGACGTCGTTCTGGCCATGTGCGCCGGCGCATTACGCTCCTACCTCACCGATCACGAGGCGCTGCCGGACAAGCCGCTGACCGCGATGGTCCCGGTGAATCTGCGCACCGAACGCGACGCGGACGGCGGCAACGTGGTCTCTGCTGTGTTGTGCAACCTGGCGACCGACCGCGACGATCCGGCCGACCGTCTGCGGACCATCCATGAGTCCATGCGCGACAACAAGCTGGTGCTGTCCGAACTGCCACGCGCCCAGGCGATGGCGTTGGGGATGGGCTTGCTGGCGCCGGCCGCTTTCGGCGGGATTCCGGGCCTCGGCGCGGCAACGCCGCCGCCGTTCAACATCGTCGTCTCCAACGTACCGGGTGTGCAGAAACCGTTGTACTGCAACGGGGCCCGCCTCGACGGAAACTACCCGTTGTCGATCGCCGTGGACGGGCAGGCCCTCAACGTCACGGTCGCCACCAGTGCCGACAGCCTCGACTTCGGTCTCGTCGGATGCCGTCGCGCCGTCCCGCACCTGCAGCGCCTGCTCGGCCACCTGGAAACCTCACTCAAGGACTTGGAGCGGGCTGTCGGACTGTGAGGTCAGGAAAAGGCGGGATGTCTGCGGGGTCTGAGGGCGCGCCGGTAGGCCGCCGGCCCGGTGCCGAACCAGCGCTTGCAGGATCGGGTCAGCACGCTTTGTTCGGTGTAGCCGAGCTCTCGGGCAAGGTGAGACAGGTCGATGTCGGTGTCGCGCAGGTAGTGCTCGGCGGTTTCGCGCCGCAAGTCGTCGATCAGCTCGAAAAACGTTGTGCCTTCGTCGGCTAACCTGCGTTGCAACGTCTTGGGATGGATGTTGAACTGCGCCGCGATCACCTCGAGCTTCGCGGCGCCGGTGGGCAACAACTGCCGGGCGATCGTGCGCACCGACTGGCTCATGTCCGGGCCGCGCGGGCCGATCAGCGTGCTGAGGTATTCGACCACAGCCCGGTGAGCCAGTTCGTCGTGCTGGAGCGAGCCGCTCAAGTCGGCGGTTCGGAGAGTGAACCCGGCGACCGGCTCCGCGAAATACGGCCTGCATCCGAAGTATTCGCGATACTGCGCGGCGGGGGTGACCGGCTCATGGGGCACGTGCACCGAAAGCGGGCAGTACGCGGCGCCAAGCAGCAGCCGCAGCACCTCCAGGATCACGCCGAGCGACAACTCCACGCTTTGGATGACGGGCGGCAGGCGCTCCATGAGGATGTGAAACTCGAAAAAAGAACGTTCGGGACGGTCCGGCACCGGCGCGGCGCGGACCGACAGGGCGGGGCTGTACGCGGCAAGAAAGGTGCCGAAGATCGCCATCGCGTCACCCACCGTGGCCGCCGTGCGGGCCGCCACCCCCACCGGACCGAGGATCTCGATGCCCTGCCGCCGGGCCAGGCGGCGGCCGAAATCCGGTGTGGCCGTTTCTTCGGCTGCCGACTCCAAGGCGAAAACCACTCCGCGCAACGGCACGAACACCTCGTAATGGCCGATGTCCATGGGCCGTATCCCCGCGCGCGCCAGCAGCCGTCGTGGGTCACCGCCCAGCTCGGTGACCAGTTCGGGATAGTTCGACAGCGCCGTGCCGCGCACCACCGACATGCTCCGGGATGCTAGTAGCGAACGGACCCCGGTGTCGTCAAAAGCCAAAAGGTAGTCTCTGACGGTCAAGACCGAAGGCATGCCACTTCGGCATCGTGGAGTCGGCGGTACCAACACCGCCCTTCCACCGATGCGGGGGAAGTCACTGCAGCCCAAGGAAAGACCATGACGCTCGCCGCTGAACCAACATCGGCCAAGACAAGCTCCGGAACGCCGTTGCCGCTGGCGGCCCTGCCGCAGGGCGAACTCCTGACGGTCAACGAGGGGGACAACCCCCTGCTGCGCGACGCGCTCGCCCCAGGAGTGCACTTCAAGCCGCTTCGCCTCGATTTGGAAGCCGGCTGCTGGGTGGTGCTGGCCGTCTTGAGTCCCGGAGCCCAGTTGCCCGTGCACTACCACACCGGCACCGCGGAGGCCTACACACTCTCGGGTCGCTGGTACTACCTCGAGTACCCCGATCAGCCGCAGACCGCCGGTTCGTATCTGTACGAGCCGGCCGGCTCCGTGCACACCTTCGTCTGCCCGGAGTCCAACACCGAGGACACGGTCGTGTTCATCCGCGTCGAGGGAGCCAACATCAATTTCACCGAGGACGGCCAATTCCACTCCGTCCTCGACGCGGTGATGATCCGCCACCTGACCCCGGTGGTCGCCGAGGCGCAACAAGCGGGGCCGGTCAATTACATCGGCGGTGGGGCCGCCGGCACGGTTAGCCAGCACTGACAACGACAAGGAGATCCACATGAGCACCTCGATAGAGACCACCCCCGAGCAGGTGAAAGCGCTCGTCGCGCGGCCGGCCGACGCCCCGGTGGTGATGGTCAATCTGCTGAAGTTCAAGAACCCCGGCGGCCTCGAGCGCTACCTGCAATACGGGGCGGAGGTCGCGCCGCACCTCGAGCGCGTCGGCGCGAAGGTTCGCTTCGGCGGCACCGCCCCCGCGGTGGTCATCGGCGAGGGTCAAGAGCCGTGGTGGGACGCGATCCTGCTCGTCGAATACCCGACGCCGGGAGCGTTTTTGGAGATGGTCACCACGGAGGAGTACGCGAAGGTCCACGAGCACCGCGCCGCCGCGCTCGACCGCGGCGACCTGATCGCCACGTCGACATGGATGTCCGCAGAACAGTTCAGTTGACCGCGGTGGCCATGATCGCCGTGCGAGTAGCGACCGCGATACCCGCGGAGCCGGCCCGGCAACCGGCCGGCTCCGCCGGTTCGCGTCCCTGTCGCGCTCTCACCCATTCGCGGCGGTCGTGGGCGTAACGCCACGGCGACTTTCGGCTCCGATCTTCGCCATGGCGTTACGCTCGCCCCGCACCGTGGCGGTGTGGCAACCTCAGGAGCGTGGACGAGCAACCCGTGGAACCGTTTCGCATCGACGTCCCTGAGGACGTCCTGGAAGACCTGCGCTCCAGGCTGGCGCGCACCCGATGGCCGGAAGCCGAATGCGTGGACGACTGGAGCCAGGGCATGCCGCTGGCCTACACCCGCGAGCTGGCCGGCTACTGGGCCGACGAATACGACTGGCGCTCACGCGAAGCCGCGCTCAACCGCTTCGACCAGTTCACCACCCAAATCGACGGGCTGGACATCCATTTCATCCACCAGCGATCGCCGCACGACGATGCGTTCCCGCTGCTGATCACCCACGGCTGGCCCGGCTCGATCGTCGAATTCCACAAGGTGATCGAGCCGCTGACGAACCCGGCGTCCGGGCGTGCAGAGGACGCCTTCCACGTCATCTGCCCGTCGCTGCCCGGATACGGGTTCTCCGGAAAGCCGACCCGCACGGGCTGGGGGGTGGAGAAGATCGCCGAGGCGTGGGAGGCGCTGATGCTGCGCCTGGGCTACGACCGCTACGGCGCCCAGGGCGGCGACTGGGGCGCCGCGGTGACCACGCAGATCGGGCGAAACCGGGGGCACTGCGCGGGAATCCACCTCAACATGCCCATCGGGCGGCCCACCCCGGAGTCCCTGAAGAACCCGACGGACGAGGAACAGCGGGCGATGGCCGCGATGGCCGAGCACCGCAAGTGGGGCACCGGCTATTCCAAGCAGCAGTCCACCCGGCCGCAGACGCTGGGCTACGGGCTGGCCGATTCGCCGGTGGGGCAACTGGCGTGGATCGTCGAAAAGTTCTGGGCGTGGGCCGATTGCGACGGCCATCCGGAGAACGCGTTCACCCGCGACGAGCTGCTCGACAACGTGATGGTCTATTGGGTCACCGACACCGCCGCGTCGTCGGCCCGCCTGTATTGGGAGAGCTTCAGGGTGTTCGGGCAGCTGGACCGAGTCGAATTACCCACGGGGGTCGCGGCTTTCCCGCACGAGCTGCTGAAGGCGCCGAGAAGCTGGTGCGAGCCGGTCTACAACATCACGCATTGGACCACGATGGAGCGCGGCGGACACTTCGCGGCGTTCGAGCAGCCGGAGCTGTTCGTCGACGACGTCCGCGCGTTCTTCGCGACGATCCGGGGCTAGACGATTCGCCAACCCCGCCGCGCACGAAATCGCATGTCCCACAGGTAGATTTGATACCCGAGGAGCCAGACCCCGTGCGGCAGGAAGAGGTCGGCCAGCCGCAGCGCGGACAGCAGCCACTCGAACCGGCGCTGCCGGCCCCGCGACCAGTCCAACCGCATCAGCGCGCGAAACTCCGGAGCCAGGAAACCCGTCGTCGCGAACAGGTTGAACGGGCCGGCCAAAACCCGCAACGGCCAGGGCAGGAACGCCAGCGACGCCACGCCGCGCAGATGCTCGCGCACCGGGGGGTCGATGCGCAGCTCGTCGAGCGAGCGCTTCCAGTACGCGTCGAAGGCCGCCCGGTCCGGCGGCCACATGCCCTCGGGCACCTGCAAAGTGGCGCCCAGCCGGGCGGCGTCGAGGTAGACGGCGTCGGCGGTGGTGTCGTCGAGCGGGCCGTGCAGGAATTCGTGCTGGTCCACGAAATAGCGGTACAGGCACGCGGCCACCCACAGCTGCAACTTGGGGTCGAAAGCGTTGTAGGGCACCGGGCTTGACGACGTCGAGCGGACCTGCCGGTGCACGGTGTCGACGGCGCCGCGAATCAACGCGCGGTCGGACTCGGTCCCGATGGTGGCGGCCGCGAGGTAGGTGCCGGTGGTGCGGGCTCGCTTGAACGGATGCTTGTAGACGTTGCCGCTGTCCACCGGGCTTTCCAGCACCCCGTACCCGACGCCCGGCAAGGACAACTGCATGATCACGTTCGCGGCCGGGAGCAGCAGTGCCGCCGGGTTCAGGAGGTCGGCGACCCGGGTCGCGGGCCGCTTCGTCGCGGACGACGCCATGCCTTCGAGTGAACCACGACCCGGACGTTAGAACCGGCCGAAAACGGGCACGCCTAGCAAAATGAGCACCCCATTCGGCGTTCCGGCCACGGGCCCGGCGCGCCACCGGGCGACCGCGTCGACGGCCACGTTCGACTCACCCTTGCTGATCTGGTGGGTGATCGTGGTGCTGATCGCCGCGGTGATCGTCGCGGGCCTCTTCGCCATGGCCTAGCGCTCGGCACGCGTGTGAGACGCTGCCAGGGTGTTGGCGACGCGGACGCGGCTGGCCGGCGTGCTGGCCGGCTACCTGGCCGACGTGGCGCTGGGCGACCCGGCGCGGGGGCATCCGGTCGCGGTGTTCGGCCGGGCCGCGGCGGGGCTGGAGCGCGTGACCTACCGCGACGCCAGGGGCGCGGGGGTGGTGCACGTCGGCGTGCTGGTGGGAGCGGTGGGCCTGCTGGGCGCCGCGCTGCAACGGGCCGCCGCGCGCGGCGGTTGGCCCTGGTCGATCGCGGCCACCGCCGCCGCCACCTGGGTGTCGGTGGGCGGGACCTCGCTGGCGCGCACCGGCTTGGCGATGTCGGAACTGCTGGAACGCGGGGACATCGAGGGAGCGCGCCGCCTGCTGCCCTCGTTGTGCGGCCGCGATCCGGCCTGGCTGGACGCCGCAGGCCTGGCGCGTGCGTCGCTGGAATCGGTCGCGGAGAACACGTCCGACGCCCAGGTGGCGCCGCTGCTGTGCGCCGCCGTGGGCGGGGTGCCCGCGGTGCTGGCGTACCGCGGCATCAACACGCTGGACTCCATGGTGGGCTATCGCTCGGCGCGCTATGCCCGATTCGGTTGGGCCGCAGCACGATTGGACGACGCAGCCAACTACGTCGCCGCCCGGGTGACGGCGGCGCTGGTGGTAGGTTCGGCGCCCTTCGTCAGCGGGTCGGCTTCGGATGCGGTGCGGGCCTGGCGCCGTGACGCCGCCCGGCACCCCAGCCCCAACGCCGGCGTCGTCGAGGCGGCCTTCGCCGGGGCGCTGGGCGTGCGCCTCGGTGGGCCCACGCAATACCACCACGAGTTGCAGATCCGGCCCACCCTGGGCGACGGCCACGAGCCGACGGTGGCCGACCTGCGGCGCGCGGTGGCGCTGTCGCGGACGGTGCAGGCGGGCGCCGCCGTCGTGGCGGGGCTGCTGTGTTACCTGCGGCGGCCGTAGCGGTCGGCGAGTTTCGCCTCCACGGTCTTCGGCGGTTCCGGGGCCCGCGCAGCCGCGGCCGGGGGTTGCTTTTCCCGGCGGCGGGCGCGGATCTCGGAATACACGAAGTAACCCAAACCCAGCGGCGCGACGATGCCGAACGAAATCCACTGGATGCCGTAGGACAGGAACGGACCGGCGTCCAGGTGCGGCACGCCGATGACGCCGAGCCCGCCGGGCTGGTCCTCGGTCAGCTGGAGATAGGACCCGGCGAGGGGGACCTTCATCAGCGCAGCGACCTGTTCGGTGTTGATCGAATACACCTGCTGCACACCGTCCTGGGTGAACGGGTCCTTGCCCGGGACGACGGCCTCGGAATCGCGCAGCCGCGCGGTGATGGTGACGGGTTCCCGGGGCGGGCGGGGGAACGGCGGCACCTGGGAGCCCTGCTCGGGCCGCACGTAGCCCCGGTCGACGAGGACCGTGGGCCCGTCGTCGACGACGAACGGCGCCAGCACCTCGAACGCGGGTTTGCCCTCGATCACCCGCAACCGCGCCAGCACCTGGAGGTCGGGCAGGTAGTGCCCGGTGGCCGTGACGCGGCGCCACTGCGCGTTCGGGGCCGCCGAACCTTGCTGCGGCAGCAGGGTTTTCAGGGGAACAGGCTCGGTGTTGAGGGAATACTCGATCTGGCGGTTCTCCCGCGACGTCCGGTTGTGCTTGCCCAGTTGCCACGGCGCCAGCACAGTGAAGCACAGGTAGGCGAACGCGATGACCACCAGCGCCAGCGCGATCCAGCCGGGCCGCAGCAAGAACGTCAACCGACGCATGTCAGGGCGATCCGTTCCGGTCCAGCCGATCGTCGACCCAGGCGTGCAGGCCGGGCAACGAGGCCTCGATGACGGTGAACACGTCCTCGAAGTCCCGCGCGTCGCCGTAGTACGGGTCCTCGACGTCGAGGGCGTGGGCGCCCGAACGCGGGTCGAACGACCTCAGCATCCGCACCCGCTCCTCGTCGACGCCCAGCTCGCGCAGCATCCGAAGATGGTTACGGCCCAGGGCCACCACCAGGTCGGCCGCCAGATGGTCCTCGCCGACCTGGGCGGCGCGGTGGTCGGTGGAGTAACCGTGGGCGCGCAGCACGTCGGTCGCCCGGTCGTCGGCGCATTCCCCGACGTGCCAGTTGCCGGTGCCCGCGCTGGTCACCCGCACCGCCTCGGCGAGGCCGCGGCGGCGCAGCTGGTCGGCGAACATCTTCTCGGCCATCACCGACCGGCAGATGTTGCCGGTGCACACGAACGTCACGTGCAGCGGCTCGCGCTCAGACACCGAGCACCGCCCGCAGTTCGTCGACGGTCGCGGCGTGCGTCACCGCCGTGGCGCCGGCGGCGGTCGCCCCGTCGGGGAAGTCGTCGCGGCCGTAGCCCCAGCCGACCACCACGGTGTCGATCCCGTGCGCGGCCGCGCCGTGCACGTCGTGGCTGCGGTCGCCGACCATGAGCACCCGATCGGGCAGCGGCTGCAGTTGCTCCAATGCGTGCGCCAGCACCTCGACCTTGGTCTTGCGCGAGCCGTCCGGGCTCGCCCCGGCGATGACCTCGAAATGCCGATCGAGCCCGAAATGGGCCAGGATGCGGCGCGCCGTCGGCTCGAGCTTCGACGTGGCCACCGCCAGCCGGGCGCCGGCGGCCTGCAGGTCGGCCAGCAGCGGCTCGATACCGTCGAACAGGGTGTTCATCGCCCAGCCGCGGTCGGCGTATTCGGCGCGGAAGGCCGCGATCGCCCGCTCGGCGTCCTCGCCCAGCATGGCGTGGAACGTGTCGTCCATCGGCGGGCCCACGATCTGGGCCACCAGGTCGCCGTCCGGCACGTACACGCCGACCTGCTCGAGCGCGTGCAGGAAGCTGGCCACGATCCCCTCCGCGGAGTCGGTGAGCGTGCCGTCGAGGTCGAAGATCACCAGCTCGGTCGCCAGGCGTGGCGAAGGGCGATCGGTGGACGTTGAGCCTGTCACCTCACCATTGTCCTCGATGCCCCGCGGCCGGGTGTGCCGGTGTCGCTGCCGCGCCCCGGCGCGGCCCACTAGTGTTTCTCGGATGGCGAGTCTGAACTTGACCCCGCCTGCGGCGCGCTATCACGGTGATCAGGCCGTCGCACCCGGGATGCTGGATTTCGCCGTCAACGTCCGTCACGCCCAACCACCCGAATGGCTGGTGCGGCGGCTGGCCGCGCGGCTGCCGGATTTGGCGCGCTATCCGAGCGCCCAGGACGTCCGGGTGGCGCAGGACGCGGTCGCCGAGCGGCACGGCCGGGCCCGCGACGAGGTGCTGCCGCTCGCCGGGGCGGCCGAGGGGTTCGCGCTGTTGAGCAACCTGCGTCCGGCGCGGGCGGCGATCGTCGCGCCCTCGTTCACCGAGCCGGCGGCAGCGCTCACCGCCGCCGGGGTGGCCGTGCACCATGTGGTGCTCGAGCCGCCGTTCGGCCTGGACGGGGTGCGAATCCCCGACGACGCCGACCTGGTCGTGGTCGGCAACCCGACCAACCCCACCTCGGTGCTGCACACCCGCGAGCAGCTCCTCGCGCTGCGGCGGCCGGGCCGCATCCTGGTGGTCGATGAGGCGTTCGCCGATGCGATCCCGGGCGAACCGGAGTCGCTGGCCGGTGACTCGCTGCCCGACGTGGTGGTGCTGCGCAGCCTGACCAAGACCTGGGCGCTGGCGGGGTTGCGGGTGGGCTACGCCCTGGGCTCACCGGAAGTCCTGGACCGGCTGACCGCTCAGCGCGCCCACTGGCCGGTGGGCACACTGCAGCTGACGGCGATCGCGGCGTGCTGCGGCCCGCAGTCCGTCGCCGAAGCGGCGGCCGGTGCCGAGCGTCTCACGGAGTTGCGCGCCGAGATGGTGGACGGTCTGACGTCGGTGGGTGCCGAGGTGGTCCACGGGCGGGCGCCGTTCGTGCTGTTCCGCCGCCCGGACGCCGTTGAGATCCGAAACAAGCTGCGAGACAAGGGGATTGCCATCCGTCGCTGTGACACGTTCGTCGGCCTGGACCAACGGTACCTGCGGGCCGCGGTGCGCCGGGAATGGCCGCTGCTGGTCGAGGCCGTCTCGGAGGTGTGCGCGTGAGCGTGCGGCTGGCCGACGTGATCGACGCGCTGGACGAGGCCTACCCACCGGGGCTGGCCGAATCGTGGGATTCGGTGGGCCTGGTGTGCGGGGACCCCGATGATGCGCTCGAGTCGGTGACCGTGGCGGTCGACGCGACGCCGGCCGTCGTCGGCGAGGTTCCCGACGGCGGGCTGCTCTTGGCCCATCATCCGTTGCTGATGCGCGGCGTCGACACGGTGGCGGCCAGTACGCCCAAGGGCGCGCTGGTGCACCGCCTGATCCGAACGGGGCGTTCGCTGTTCACCGCGCACACCAACGCCGACTCGGCCGCCCCGGGCGTCTCGGACGCGCTCGCCGAAGCCCTCGGCCTCGCCGTCGAAGCACCGCTGGAGCCGCGGACGGCCGCGACCGACCTCGACAAGTGGGTGGTCTACGTGCCGCGCGAGAACTCAGAAGCGGTGCAGGCGGCCGTGTTCGAGGCCGGCGCCGGGCACATCGGCGACTACTCGCACTGCAGCTGGAGTGTCAGCGGCATCGGCCAGTTCCTGCCGCACGAAGGGGCGTCGCCCGCGGTGGGCAGCGTCGGCACCGTCGAGCGGGTGGCCGAGGATCGGTTCGAGGTGGTCGCGCCCGCGCGGATCCGGGGAGCCGTGCTGGCGGCGATGCGCGCCGCCCATCCCTACGAGGAGCCGGCGTTCGACGTGTTCGCGTTGGTGCCCGCGCCGGGCGACGCCGGGCTGGGGCGGATCGGCGCCCTGCCCCGGCCGGAACCGCTGCGCGACTTCGTGTCCCGCGTGGACGCCGCGCTGCCGCGGACGGCGACCCGGGACACCGGCAGGTCGGGATCGCCCGCCGCGCGGACCCCCCAGGC